>QCVQ01000004.1 GCA_003210315.1 Synechococcus sp. AG-686-F08
CGCCTTCACAGCCCCACCACACAGATTGATTGCAACCCCATTCACCGTTGGCCAAACTCCACACGCTTCAATCGATCAGATCAATCAAGCTGAAGACTTCGATCGGATCTGGCCAACCTTTAACCGCATGAGAACCCAGCGCCTCCACCCTGACGTTCTCGCTCAAGAGGTCCAAAACCTCTCGGCTAATCAAAATTGAATGCTGAGGGAAAAGACGGGTCAGAGACTCAAGCCTGCTCGCCACATTGACGCTCCCACCAATCACCGTGTACTCGAGCCGCTGACTAGAGCCAAGATTCCCTGCGACAACATCGCCGCAATGAATACCGATGCCGTGGCGTAAGGGTTCCTGCCCCTCCTCTGCCAGCTCCTTATTGAGTTGATGGAGATTGCGTTGCATGGCGAGAGCTGTGCGCACAGCAGCCAAGGCCTCCTCCCGATCCCCGCGATGTTGTGGAACACCAAATTCCGCCATCACTGAATCACCAATGAACTTGTCCAAAAGCCCCTGCTCAGCCAAGACAGGTGCTGCCATCACTTCGAAATAGCGGTTCAAGAGCGTGAATAAATGTTCAGGCTCCATAGCGCTACTGCGCGCTGTGAAACCAATCAAGTCGGTGAACAACACCACACAACGCACCCGTTGTCCTCCCAACTGTGTCCAAACGTCAGCACCGGAGCGCAGCATGTTGCGCATGAGGTTCGGAGACACCCTTCGCGACAAAACAGAATGAAGGAAGCGCCGCTGAAAAGTCTCCACCCGAAACTGCTCCGTCGCGAGAAGACTTCCCCCCACCACTGGCACCAGCAGGAACGCAGCACCCGGTAACCAGATCCCCGAACACCAGGCAGCCACGGTGATCCCTAGCGACAAGAGGGCAAGTACAGCAATGCTTGTCACTGTTTTTAGAGCCGTGGGTGAGGCTGCGATTCGCCAATGGCAGAGCAACAACCATGCGGCAGATATCGCCACCAAGGTGCCCAGGGCAAGATGACGAAATCCACGACCGCTAAGGAGACCAGCAATAGCTGATCCAAGAACCTCAGAACCACTCTGTTGACCAAAGGGCGTCTCCAGCTGATCGCCAAGAGATAGTGCCGTCGCACCGACAATCACGATGCGATCGCGCCATTGCGCTTCCGGCACCGTTTCGACACTCCAGGCTGGAATCATCGGGATGTGACCCCTTGGCCCCAAGAAATCAATGCCTCTCTCCTCGATTGGCACTGGCACCCCGGTGGCGACATGGGCCAGGGGTGCTGGGTGAGGCAATGGGAAGTGTCGCAACATCGCATCGAGTCGACGCGAGCCAGGAATCCCTTTCACCACTCCAAAGGAATTCAGCGAGAGCTGAGACAAACCGATGGGATACGACCGTTCTTGAGGCAGCCGCAACTCAGCTTGCTCAAACCCGTCGAGCTCTTGATGGATATAGGACGCACTGAGGTAAACCTTTTCTTTCCAGGGCTTCAGCAGCTCGCGAAACGTCTGATCATCCGCGGGGCCAAAGGCACTTGGTCCCGCAAAAACGATGTTGAACACCACGCTCTTGGCCCCCTTGCGCAGAGCCTCGCGTGCAAGGGTCGCTTGGACAGCTCTAGGCCAAGGCCAGGGGCCGAAATCAGCCAACTCAGCATCGAGGGATGCCTCATCGATTCCAAGCAGCACCAAATTCTCTGGAGGAGTTAAAGGCCCACGCCACCGGAACAAAATTTGTCGTGCCATGGCATCGGCACGCCCCAGCCATGGCGCCAGCAGCAAAGGGAGCACAAGCCCCAGACGCCAAGCGACTGGAACCACATAACCACGCATGGTCTTGGTCACAGGAAAGGAGACAGCACGCTCAACAACAAATGCTCCCTGAAAAAGCAACGCTTATTAGTCATCCACCAATCGCTTCATGAACGGTCCAAGGCTTTAACACCAAGTTCGCGTTCGATGTCTTGCAACGTATCCATTGGAGTGGCAAAGCCATTAATCAATCGGCTTTTTGTCAAGCGACGAGAAGCTTCAGCTTCCTGGATTTTCACTGGTGATGACCAAGTAATCGTTGGCTGATTGAGCTCCACAAGCAACTGCTCTCCGCTCTGCAACGTGTAGGACTCCCCACTCGTTGTGGCGACCTTCACCTCACCTTCCCAGCTGAACACCTTGAGTTTGTCGTCATCTAACTCAATGAAAACCGTTGTTCCCTGAATTGATGCCGTCGCAAGTCGGGTTTGAATCGTGAATGGCTGCCGATTTTTGAGCCCAGGCTGGATCCAACCGATCAGTGCCCCTCTCTGCAACTTCACAGTGGAATTCTTGAGTTGCAGAAGTGCATTCCCTCCCATCCTGAATTGACGCCCCGTACTGAGCTTGATCTGCATACGCCCTGGTTTAGAGGTGCGTAGCACCGTGTTATTAACGAGATCCTGACCTGATCGAGCATTCACTTCCTTTCTTCCGGGAAGCTTTACGAAAGCCGGACCATTCGGCACATCGACAACTGTCGGTTGCTTTGCCAACGCTGAAGGTGCTGCATGCAGCATGACGCCAACCAGAGCAGCGGTAGCGATCAATCTCATTTGCAATGGTCAGTGGAACCGTATTGAGAGGTTGGCAACATTCACTGCTTTTGGCCAGCACAACAACCACTGATGGGAATCATGTCAATTCATAGAAATCAATTTCGTCATGGGGATTGAATTGTTCGTCCGTAGACGTGAAAGCAACTAGAACATCACGGTGGCCTGGGACATGACGGTGCGGGATGGAGCTAGGAAGGAGGCGCCATCCTTTTGACGAACCCTGATGTGGTGGAGCTGCTGAATCAACCATGAGCAAAGAGCAAGTGTTGATCCTCGGTGGTGGACTCATGGGCCTCGCGATAGCCCATCAGCTCGCCCGACGCGGCCAATCCGTTGCTGTTCTGAGCCGGCGACGCAACGAGGCCGCTGGCTTCGTGGCGGCAGGAATGCTTGCCCCCCATGCCGAAGGATTGAGTGGCAATCTCCTGCGCCTCGGCCAACTCAGCCTGGAACGGATTCCCCGCTGGGTTGCCCAGATTGAGGCCGATAGTGGACTGCCCTGCGGGCTTCGCACCACAGGGATTGTGGTGCCCTTCAAGAATGAACAGGAAAGAGATCAATATCCAACCGCCGCCTATGGAGAAGCACTAGATCGTCAAAAACTTGAGCAACTCCTACCTGGTATCGCGCCGGCCTGGACGGCCGGCCTCCTGTTCGCGCAAGACGGGCAAATCGACAATCGCCGCCAACTGATGCGCGCCCTAGAGAGTGCCTGCGTCGATCGAGGTGTGCACTTCCAAGAGGGCGTAGAAGTTCTAGAACTTCTTAAACAAGACGGGAAATTAACAGGGGTTCGAACCCGCGATTCAGAAGGCATGCTTTCGACTTTGGAGTGCCATCGCGCAGTCCTCTGCAGTGGCGCCTGGAGTGCGCAGCTGCTTCCTGAATTGCCGGTGTTTCCAGTGAAGGGACAGATGGTGTCGCTGCAGACCCCACGAGGCGCGCTCAGACATGTGATTTTCGGCCCAGGCACCTACATGGTCCCCAGGGAAGATGGTCTGGTGGTTGTAGGCGCCACCTCAGAACCAGAGGCTGGATTCAATGAGGGGCTAACACCCCAAGGGCAACAAAGCCTGAACCAAGGCATCGCCTCCCTGCTACCCGACGCTGTGAATTGGCCACCAATGGAGCGATGGTGGGGATTTCGTCCCTGCACGCCGGACGAGGGACCACTGCTTGGGGAGAGCTCTATCAAGGGCCTATGGCTGGCCTGCGGCCACCATCGCAATGGAGTGCTCCTGGCTGCGATCAGTGCTGAGCTGCTCGCCGGAGTGGTTCTCAAAACTCCGCTTCCAGGGTCAGAACAAGAACTCCTGGAAGCCTTCAATTGGAAGCGCTTTTCAGCCGAGAGTCAAATCATGTGATGCAGGTCACATGATTGATTGATCAACGCATCAATTAGCACTGATTTATATCAAAGAGTAGAGGCAATATCGGACCGATGGTGAGTGAGTTCGAGAGCAAATGCTCCACTCAACACCTACACCATGAATTTCATTGCAAGGGCCTTCAACCGCAACATAGGCTCCCAACCTTCCGTTGTAAGCATCGCCGTTGATGCACAAAATGTTGTCACCAGCAACAACAACGATCGCGTCGATATCCGTGCTGGTGCATTTAATCGTGGGGGCTACGCCGAAGCGACCGGACTCAACAATTCCACTGTTTCCACCCTGGCTGGAGACGATGCAGTGCGCATTCAGGCCAATGCCCGTGGTCTCAGCACCAATGCCTGGGCAATGCGCAACAGCACTCTGAATGTGGGCAACGGCAACGACAAGGTGGATCTGCGTGCATCGACCCAAGCAGGAGCCTTTGATCCCGCCTATGGCGCTGAGGGCAGCACCATTCTCTTAGGAAATGGTCAAGACAATCTGCGCATCAACGCCAGCGCCCGCGGCAATACGACCGACACGATCGCCGCCTACGGCACGGTGAACTCTCAGACCAACACTGGCGCAGACAATGACCGCGTTGAGATCGGCGCTAGCGCCGTAAATCGACGTGGCATTTCAGAAGCCGCTGCACTCGACAGTTCCTCGCTGGAGACAGAGGGTGGTGACGACCTCGTGCGGATTAAAACAGGGGCTTATGGCAAAGAAACACAGGCCTGGGGCATGCGAGACAGCGAAGCCAACACTGGATCCGGCCAAGACAGCCTGCGCATCAACGCAGAAGCTCGTGGCAACACCACCGGCACCATTGCGGCATACGGCGCACTCAACTCACTGACCAATACGGGCGCTGACAACGACCGCATCGACATTCGCGCCACCGCATCGAACCGCGCTGGCACCGCCGAGGCCGTTGGCCTCGACGCCTCTGATCTAACCACCGAAGGAGGTGATGACCGGATTCGCATTCAGGCCAATGCAAGCGGCCAATACACCTATGCCTGGGCCATGCGCGACAGCTTTCTCGATGCGGGCAGTGGAAGTAACTTCATCGATCTCCGTGCATCAACCCTTGCCTTCGGCGTTGATCCTGCCTACGGCGTTGACAGCAGCTCCATCGTTTCGGGCAATGATCAAGACAACCTGCGCATCAATGCCAACGCCCGCGGCAACACCACCGGCACCATTGCCGCCTACGGGGCAGTGAACGCACAAATCGACCTCGGCGGTGCAGACAACAAGCTTGAAATTGACGCCAAAGCCACCAACCGCCAAGGCACAGCCCAAGCTGTGGGCCTTGATGCCTCCACAGCCACAACTGGCTCTGGTGACGACGTCGTTCGTGTCCGTGCCTATGCCAACGGAGGCAACCAAGTGGTCTGGGCGATGCGAAACAGCACTTTGGATGTAGGAGCAGGAGATGACAAAATTGATATCAACGGCAATGCCCTGGAAAGCAACATCCGGACCGGTGATGGCTTTGACACCATCAAAATCTCAGGGCTCGAAACCGATCAACTCCAGATTGATTCCGGAGCCGACGATGACGTTCTTAAGGTCGATGGCGGCACCAGGATCTCGTTTATCTCGGGAGATGGCTCCGACCAGCTGCAACTGACACGCAATTACTACACCAGCTTGATCCAAGCGAGCAAAGTCAACGAGGAGATGAGCCAGGGCGATCAGCTGATGGTGAAGGAGGCCACCATCAAAGACCAAAACCAGGTTTTCAATGAGCCACTGCCGTTTGCAGAATCACAGTTGAACCTTCGTAATGCTCTGAAATTTGAAGATTTCACGACCGGCGAAGGAGGAGACAGCTTCAACGTTGATGACATCCTGCGCAGCTATGGAGTAGGCCTCAAGCGTCAATCAATCTTTGCCGATGGCTTCTTGAGCTTCCAGCAGAACGGCAACGACAGCGTCTTGCTCTTCGATGCTGATGGTGCCGTTCAGCAAACCAAAAGCAATATGGCGCTGGTTGTATTTAAAGATGTGGAGGCCTCAGCGTTCAGCACAGACAACCTGGATTCAAGGCTCGTCAACCAAGACGACTTCAATCTGAATCTGGAACAACAGCAAACCGCAATACCAGCAGTTGCAGTCGCTGCGCCTATCGAAAACGAAGCATTCGAACCGGCACTCAAAGGACAACTGATTACGGAGTTCGAGACCGACCCGATCACTGGAGTCGTAGCAGGTCAAGCTCTGGCAAAAGGCACAGTGCAACCTGCACCTGAGCCTTTCAATCTCTCATCAACCAATGCACAAAGTCTGGCGATGGGAGCAAGGCAGCCTCTAGCCAACACTCCTCTCGACCCGGCGAGCACAGGGCTTGAGTCAGCGGTGACCTTCTCCCCACTGCCTGAACTGGAGGCAGGCTCATCGCTGAGCACTCCCGCTCTGGGAGCCTCGACCGTCAGCTTCAATCCATTCTCAGCGAGTCCATCCAGCTCCGGGGCAATGACAAGCCCGGCTTTGAGCCTCGACGTGACTCAAGCTCCTGCAGACCTTGTCTGAACAACTCAGCAACTCGCGCCAAAACGCCCCATCCTGTTAACGCAAGGTGGGGCTTTCATCGTTGCCACTGACTGAACCAACCACAACAAAGATCAAGCAACTGTGAGTCATGGAACCTCAGTTCAGGGGCATAACGCACGCAGGAAGCAGTAAACGATCGGTCCCCTACGCACAAACCTTGATCAAAAGGGGGAGGAAGTCGATCAGCTCTCCCAACGCTTCCATGGCATCTTGAACAAACACCAGTCAGATTGATTCCAGCAGATTGATCAAGAGGTCACGGTGTACGAAAAGGTCTTAAAGAACCCAGAAAATTTTGACTTCGAGGTTCAGCAGCTGGGCGAACCAACCCATCCCAACCCGAGCGATCAAGAGTTTTTCGTCAACGAAGAGGAGAGAATTGCCTTTTCCAGCCAGATCAAAAATCTAAAAAACCAGTTTCACAGCTGCGAAGAACTCCCAAGCTTTGAAAAAGCAGGCGCACGTAAAACTCTTTTCCATAACCCCAAAAATACTAAAGCCGCACTCATCACATGCGGAGGGCTTTGCCCTGGGCTAAACAATGTAATCAAAAGCCTGGTAACTGTTTTAGAAAAGGATTATAAAGTCAGAGATATTATTGGAATTCGCTATGGCTATAAGGGGCTCGCAAAGTCTTCCAACCTTGAGCCCATTCAACTCAATTCTGAGGCTGTCGATCAGATCCACAAACAAGGAGGCACGATCCTTGGATCATCTCGAGGAAACCAAAACCCTCAGGAGATGGTGGATGTACTCCAAGAGAAAGGCATCAACCTGTTGTTCTGCATTGGTGGCGACGGAACACTCAAAGGCGCCAAGGCAATCGCCGATGCAGCAAACAATAGAAACGCAAAGATAAGCGTCGTCGGGATACCCAAGACAATTGACAATGATCTTGGCTTTGTGGAAAAAACTTTTGGCTTTGAAACCTCAGTACAAATTGCATCCGAAATTATTTCTTGCGCTCACAATGAAGCCGAAGGTGCCGAGAATGGGATTGGAATTGTTAAATTGATGGGTAGGGATTCTGGCTTTATTGCAGCGACAGCATCACTTGCAAACTCAGTGGTTGATTTCTGCCTGATCCCCGAACTACCCTTTCATCTAGATGGACCTGACGGGCTATGTGTAGCGGTCCACAACAGCCTCAAACGCCATAAGCACGCTGTCATTGTTGTCGCAGAAGGAGCAGGACAAGAACTCTTCGAAAACACGAACCAACGCATCGACCAATCAGGCAATATCTTAAAAGATGATATTGGTGAGCATCTAAAATCAGAACTTTCAGATTACTTCAAACAGAATGACATTTCGATAAGCATCAAATATTTAGACCCCAGCTATCACATTCGTAGCGTAGCCGCGAATGCCTCTGATGCCGTGTTCTGCCACCTTCTAGCTGAATACGCAGTCCATGCAGGTATGGCTGGAAAAACGAATCTGGCCATTGGTTATTGGAACAATTTCTTTACTCATGTGCCTATTGCTCTGGCTACTGAAGAACGTCGGATGGTGAGTCTCAATGGAGCTCTATGGAGAGGAGTGCTAAGCGCTACCCAGCAGGAAGCCATCAGGAACTAAAGCAAACCTTGACCCACACAAAGGCAACCAAAAAACATCATTACAAGGAGCACTAACTATGTCCTTTCTCTACCCGTGGGCACTCACCATTGCAGCGTTGATCATTAGCCTGCTCCTAAACCGTGGTTGCTGGCGGCTGAAACTTCCGCCAATACCCTGGCGTCTGCCTTGGATCCTCTTGCTGCTGTGGGCACTGGAGCAATCCATTCAAAGACTGGAAATACCCATCACATCGGGAATCAATTTCAGCATTTGCAACCAAGTCATCGCATCCATCGCGATCAGCCGGGTCTTGATTTGGCTGCTCCTAGAGCTGATGCCCAGGTTTCGCATCTTGCCGAACAGTCCCCGGATTCTCAGAGACACACTCTTTATTCTCTGCAGCGGAATCCTGATAGTCCTAAGCCTGCAGCAGCATTCACGCATTGATCTTGTTGGCCTGATCACCACATCAGCCGTTCTCACTGCCGTCCTTGGCTTGGCCGCCCAGGACCCCCTCAAAGATCTGATTGGGGGCCTAAGTCTGCAGGTCGAAAAGGTGATCCGTGAAGGCGACTGGGTTGAAATTGATAATCAAATTGGAAGGGTGGAGTCAATTAGCTGGCGAGACACAGAGCTCCGCTGTCGCAACGGATCTCGACTCGTTCTCCCGCATTCATCCATGAGCTCCCACTCGATTAGAAATTTCACAAGTTTTGGAGCATTTGGAAACAAACTATTGATCGGACTGGACTACAGCATTCCACCTCATCAAGCAAAAGCTTTGATGCAGAAGATCTCAAAAAACCATCCATCAATCCTAAACAATCCAAAAACAATTATCCGCATTCATGAATTCGAAGAAAGCACAATCGTATACGAATGGGTTATTTGGCATGAAAGCTTCAGCGATCGATTGGCAATTCGAGGTGATCTTCAAGAGCAGCTGTGGTATTCGCTCAAAAGAGTGGGGCTTAGCTTTCCCTTCCCTGTAAGAGATGTCCGCATGCAGGAGGAGCCATCTGCGAAGGACAAAGCCCAAGAAAGAAGAGATAAGTCACAAAGTCGGATTTTTAATCTCCTCGAAAAGAATGAGCTCTTTTCCGCTCTATCGAAAAGTCAGCTGCTCAACATACTCAGCTTAAGCGAAACCCATGATTACGCAGAAGGGGAGATCATTGTGGCTGAAGGTGATCCTGGCGAGTCTCTCTTTATGCTTCTTGACGGGCAAGTTGCGATCCGAAAGAAGAATATTCTCACTGGTGAAGTCAACGTTGCCAAGCTCAATAGCGGAGAAATCTTTGGCGAGATGACCTTATTCATTGGCGCTCCCCGCAGTGCCACAGCGAGAAGCTCAACTACCGTGGAAGTTCTTGAAGTTCATCGCAGCGCCATAGCAGAACTTATGGAGAACGAGCCAGTATTGCTGGAGCGATTTGGGCAAATGATTAGCCGTCGACAGACGCAGCTAGAGAGCCTGCAAATAGTCCAAACACAGACCTCTGGAAGGGATATCATTGACCGCATGAAAACACTATTTACTAATATTCTGGCCTAACGACAATTCAACAGAAGCGCCGCATTATTGACACGATTAGCACACCTCAGGATTGCCTCGAAAACGCAGTATTAAAAACCAAACTTCTATCAATGTCATGGCAATCCGACGATCGACCTGAGCCATACATTAATTTATTCGGACGACTTTTCCTGCCGCACGGCTTAACTGTCACACCCATATTCAGCGTGTCGCGATCGAAAATAAATTCACACCCGCCTGTTCAAAACGACAGCGCGTGGTTCCAGGTGCAAAGCCGGCCGCATCAGCTAAGCGCACCATGTCTGCTTCGTCGCGATGAATCAAGCGCCAATCGAGCAGATGATCCATCAGCCCTCGCGTGGGGTTGTTGGGATGAAAATTACCCAAAATTGATCGGCCTCCAGGAGCGAGGCAAGAGCGGATCCAAGTTTGCAGGCGCGTCACGATTCGGTCATCGAAATAATCAATTAGCCCGATCGAATACATCAAGTGTTGTGGTTCAAGTTCTAACTTTTGGCGACCGATACAAAGGTGAAGCAGGTTGCGACGCTCAAGCCGCACCGCCTGATCCAACCCATGGGCAAGCAAGCGTTCCTGCACATGGTTGAGGGCCTCCTGATCCACATCCACAAGGGTGAACTGCACTTGATCCGCCAACTCGGGATACTGCAAAAGAATGTCAAACACCTCCGCAGCCGGGCCACAAGCCAGGCTGGTGACCCGCAAGGGGCGCTGCTCAGTCAATTGAAGAGCCTGCTCCAATTCATCTTTCAGCAGCTCACGCCGATGACGCACGGCCTGGGCAGCTGGTTGATTTAGGAAGCAACGATCCAGGAGCTGGCCAAGCTCGCCGGCACCCCCTGGTTCGTTGGCATACATCCACTCAATCGTGAGGAAATCGCCTGCATAGCCTCTTGGTTTGCGATACATGCGCTCTGCAGAGCGGGTTAAAAGCAAATAGGGGAGCAACTCCAGCCGTAAGGCCTGGAGGGCAGGACCATCGGGCGCCGGCATCGCACCGGAAACGGCAGGAAACAGCAATCCAGTTAGGCGCACCAAGCTGTCGAACGACTCAGCCAACTCACGGCGCAACACTGCATCCGGCTCGCTGCGACGCAAATCAACCTCCACCGCGGCAGCACATTGTTTGAAGCGCACCACAGCGCTGGACAACTCTCCAGGCATGGGCGACTCAGCCCCTCGACCCACCACCCCATCGCGTACTTGAGCATGGGTCTGGGTGAGCAAGCGCTGCGCATTGATGGCTGCTAAGGAGCGAAACAAGCGCAACCCTTGGGCGGGATCTTTCTCGATAATCACGGTCAAGGCAGAACACGGCACTTTCAGGGCCTCCACGTGTTCCATGGCTTCGACAGTGGCCCGGGCTTCACCCCCCAGGAGGTAAGACAGATCTCCAAGCACGCTTCCTGGACCCAGCAGAGGGCCCTCTTGGCTCTTTTGGCCCATCCAACGGGCTTTCACTACACCCGAGGAAATCAAAATCAGTCCATCGGGAGCTTGTCCCTCTTGGATCAAACAATCACCTGGGCCAAACCTGCAGGTCTGGACATCAGCAAAGGCTTGATCGACAGCACCCTCAAGAGCCTGCAACAGCAGTAAAGATTCGGCGTTCAAAACAAAACCCCCGAGAGTTATCCCGAGGGTATTCCGGTCCATAAGGACCGTCAGGTCATCAACCTTCGACGCGCCAGCCTTGATCAGAGGGCGTCCAATCGCTCAATTCAGAAGGCTGGAACCAAAGCCCAATTTCAAACGCAGCCGTTTCTGGCGCATCAGAGCCGTGGATCACATTGCGACCGATATTGACCGCGAGATCGCCGCGAATCGTGCCCGGCTCAGCCTCCAAAGGCTTGGTGGCGCCAATCATTTTGCGCGCGCTGGTGATCACACCATCGCCTTCCCAGACCATTGCCACCACAGGCCCCGAGGTAATGAAGTCCACCAAACCGGCAAAGAAGGGGCGCTCTTTATGCACTCCATAGTGCTGTTCTGCCAGCTCACGGGTTGGGGTGAGCTGCTTCAGACCCACCAGCTTGAAACCCTTGCGCTCAAAGCGACCCAGGATTTCACCCACTAGACCACGTTGAACCCCGTCGGGTTTGATAGCAATAAAAGAGCGTTCGGCAGCCATAACTTTGAAAAAACCGTCGTCATCGTCAACGCCAGATGCCCTAATTGGCAAGCGCAAGACTGGCAATGGGGTTGAAGCTCCTTAGATTTCTTCCATCTGATTGATCTCCGTTCCCATGGTGCTCGCCGATTCCATCACCTGGACGGGGAGCGATAGCGCCCAGCTTTACGGGCTGGAGCGCTGGGGTGATCCTTATTTCTCGATCAACCCACGCGGGCACGTAAGCGTGCAACCCCGCGGAGACCGTGGCGGAAGCCTTGATCTAATGGAGCTGGTGGCTGGCCTGCAGGATCGCAGCCTTGGACTACCGCTCCTGATCCGCTTCGACGACATTCTCGAAGACAGGCTGGAACGCCTACACGCTGCATTTGAACGGGCGATTACCCGCTACGACTACGAGGGGCGCTACCAGGGCGTCTTCCCCGTGAAGTGCAACCAACAGCGTCACGTGGTGGAAGAGCTTGTGACCTGCGGGAGACGCTGGCATTTCGGTTTAGAGGCAGGCAGCAAAGCCGAACTCCTGATCGCGCTCTCCTTGATGGATGACCCTGAGGCCCTGCTGATCTGCAACGGCTACAAAGATCAGCGCTACATCGAAACCGCAATTTTGGCCAGACGGCTTGGCCGAAAGCCAGTTGTCGTGATCGAACAACCGGACGAAGTGCAGCGCATCATCGATGCCAGCCAGGAGCTTGGAGCCGCACCACTCATCGGCATTCGCGCTCGGCTCTCAAGCCGTAGCACCGGACGGTGGGGTAGCTCCGTCGGTGACAAAGCGAAATTTGGGCTACCCGCACCTGAAATCATTGGCGCAGTTGAGGCCCTACGGGACGCCAACCTGCTCAGCGAGCTGCGTCTTCTCCATTTCCATGTAGGCAGCCAAATCAACGACATCGCCGTTGTGAAAGATGCCTTACAAGAGGCTTCACGCATGTATGTGGAATTGCATGCTCTTGGAGCGCCGATGGGCTACCTGGATGTAGGCGGTGGTCTCGGAATCGACTACGACGGCAGTCGCACCGCCACAGCGGCCTCGACCAACTACTCCCTGCAGAACTACGCCAACGATGTTGTGGCGACCGTGAAAGAGGGATGTGAACCCAAAAACGTTCCCGTGCCAACGCTCGTGAGCGAAAGCGGTCGAGCGATCGCAAGCCATTTCTCAGTCCTGGTGTTCAACGTTCTCGGGAGTGGTGGCCTCCAGCAACCTGCACCGCCGGTTGAGCAGGATGAACCGCTGATCGTTCGCAATCTGCGCGAAACCTTTCAAGGCATCGAAGGCTTACCGACCGACACGACCGCTGACCCATCTCGGCTGCAAGAAGCCTGGAATGATGCCCTCAAATTCAAAGAAGATGCTTTGGCCGCATTCCGGCTCGGCTATCTGAGCCTGAAAGAACGGAGCATGGCGGAACAACTCACTTGGGCATGTGCAAGAGCGTTACTCGATCGTCTATCCGATGAGGCAAAGCTGCCCGACGACCTCAAAACACTTTCGGCTGTCCTAGCGGAGACTTATTACGCCAACCTTTCGATCTTCCGATCAGCTCCCGACACCTGGGCCATCCAGCAACTCTTTCCATTGATGCCGTTGCATCGTCTCAACGAACAACCCACCCGTCTCGGCCATTTCGCAGATTTGACGTGCGACTCCGATGGCAAGCTGAATCGCTTCATTAATGACGGCCAAAACAAGCCCCTGCTTGAGCTGCATCCACTCAAGCCAAATGAGCCATATCTGATCGGGATGTTTCTCGGTGGTGCGTATCAAGAGGTGATGGGCAATCTGCATAACTTGTTCGGAAGCACCGATGCCGCTCACATCCGCCTAGCCCCAGGCGGCGAGTACCAAGTGGATCATGTCGTTCGTGGCGACACCAACGCCGACGTGTTGGAAATGATGGAACATGACCCAGATCAGCTGCTGGAACGGTTGCGCATGGCTAGTGAGAAAGCAATCAGCAGCGGACAGCTGCGCATCAGCGAAGCAAGGCGGCTAATGGATCACCTGGAAAGCAGCCTGCACCAAAGCACTTACCTCCAGAGCTGAGCATCGTGGCCATCCTGCTAAGCCTCTTAGCGATTGTCTTTTTGCTGGTCCTGCAAAGGGTCTGTCAATCCCGTCAGCTCACACCACCACCGTTAAGGCTTCCCCTCATCGCTGCGGTAGCGATTCCAATCCTCACGTGGGTATTGGCGAGTATCGAGCCCAGAGACCTGGGCTGGCTGACACAGTCCGTACGCACATCGATCACTCTCCTCTGGGTCTACGGCGGCATCCGCGTGATCAGTTGGGTCGTGATGTTGCTGCCCTCAGAACTGGGGATTTGGAAACCGATTCCAAAGATTCTTCGAGACCTCCTGAGCCTGGCCATCGCCACTGCGATCACCTTGGTGGTGATTCACCGTGATTTCCAGGTGAACTTGGTGGGACTTGCCGCCACCTCTGCAGTGATCACAGCAGTGATCGGTCTTGCAGCCCAAGAAACCCTCAAAAATCTGTTCGCTGGAATCTCGCTTCAAGTGGACTCCCCCTTTGAGGAAGGCGACTGGGTTGACCTGGGCTTTACCCGCGGGATCGCAACATCCCTACGCCTGATGTCAACGCGAATTCGCACCATCGAGGGTTACTTGACTGTCATCCCCAACAGCCGAATCGCCGTCGAGGGCTTGCGCCGGGTTAAGGCAGCAGAGCCCGTGAGTCAGAGCTTCGAGATTGGCTTGGACTACAGCCTTCCACCCCGCCAGGCCATTGAGCTGCTCACGCGGACCGTGACAAACAACAAAAAGGTGCTGAAAGCACCCACTCCAAAGGTTTGGCTGAGCAACTTTGGCGATAGTGCCATCATTTACCGAGTTCTCACCTGGCAGGCCTCAGCCAAAGAGCAGAGCCAGCTGCGCAGTGATCTGATGGAACAAATCTGGTACGCCCTTCAGCGCATCGATCAGTCGATTCCCTTTCCCATTCGCGACGTCCGAACTGAGCCCTCACCAGCCAAGCTGCCATCGCGCACCTTCAGTGATGATTCCCTGCAAAGGCTGCTGGCCCAAACAGAACTGTTCAGCCATTTCACATCGGACCAACTTCTCCAACTTGCCAGGCAAGCTTGTTGTCACAGCTATGGCCTCGGGGAAACAGTTGTTCTTCAAGGGGAACATGGCACCAGTCTCTACATCGTTGTAAGCGGCAGCCTCGATGTTGTGCGCAGAACCTCTCAGGAGGGTTTGGTTCATATCAGCACGCTCAAGCACTCCGACGTCTTTGGTGAGATGGGGTTATGCACCGGCGAACCAAGGTCTGCCAACGTGATTTGCAATGAAGAGTGTGTGCTGCTCGAAATCCAGCGCATGCACCTAATCCCGCTGATGGAGGAAAGCCCTCAAATTCTTGAAACGATGGGGACCCTGATGGCTCAACGCCGGCAACGATTGCATGCGACGAATCAAGAACGAGCCGAAACCCGTCGCCAGGCACTGATCAGCCGCATGCAAAGACTGTTCATTCGCAGCGGTGAAACGTAATGCGCTGGCTCCAGCGACTAGCGCCCTATGCCCTCGCCAGCGCTCTGCTGTTCGGGCTCAAGCAATCCCCAGCTGTGGAGCCATTCAACCTGCTCCTGTTCGATCTAGGGAGCAGCCTGCGCACTAGGCCATCACCTCAACTAGCTAACGACATCGCCGTTGTAGCGATTGGTGAGACCGACATCGATCGCTACAACTGGCCAATCCCTGACTCCTACCTCTGCAAGGCCATCCGTCGACTCGATGCACTCGATGTCAAGGCGATCGGATTGGACCTCTACCGAGACCAAACCAGCAACAGCTCTGATCAATGCCTCAACCGACTCGTCGTTGATAACCCCCGACTCATTTCAATCTTCAACAACGCTGAGTCGATTCCTGCCATTCCTGGCACTCCTGATCAACAACAAGCCTTCAACGACGTTGTTGTGGATGCGGATCGGGTGGTACGACGCGATCTGGTACACGTTGGTGGGCAGGGCAAGCGCACGCGCTCCTTACCCTTACGCCTCCTTGAGACCGCGCGCAACAATCACAACCTGGGCGCACAACTGGAAAAGCTTCCCTCCTCTACTTGGCTAGAGGAAGAATCCGGTGGATACAAACAACAGGATGCAGCCGGCTACCAAACGATGCTGGATGTTTACCCACCAGGCCGCTATCCCGTTGTTGGATTAGAAGATCTCCTCCAGGGCCGCTACGAGCCTGACCAACTTCGAGGACGAATCATTCTCATTGGCAGCACAGCCGCCTCTCTCAAGGATCAATTTGAAATTCCGGATAGTCGTTGGCATCAAGGCGATCGCTTCCTTGAGCTTCCAGGAGTTGAGCTTCACGCCCAGCGACTGGAGTCACTTCAACATCTCTTGAGCCTCAACCATGCCCAGATCCGTGTGGCCTCAGCCCTGCAACGCCAACTTCTGCTGGCAGCCATGGTTCTCCTTGGCATCGCAATTGCAGAAAGGCCATCAAGAATTCGCCGCAGCGCACTGCTGCTGGCCCTTGGCGTAGGCAGCCTGCTCGGAGCTGTGATCTTGCTTCTGATCTATGGCTTTTGGATCGGAGCGGCGATGCCCCTTGCTGGACTGATGCTGTTTGGCAGCACTGGCATTGTGAGGAGGGGAGCCATCAGCCAGCATCATCAACAGGAGATACGGAGACTGCTCGGTCAAGCCACCTCACCAGCTGTGGCACAGCAACTCTGGAACCAACGCGCAGAGCTGATCCAAGACGGACGCTTCACCGGCCGGGAGCAAGCAGTAACCATTTTGTTCAGCGACACTTGCAACTTCACGCAAGTGTCGGAGCAACTCAGCCCAGCGAAACTGATGGAGTGGCTGAACCAAGGAATGGCCATTTCTGTGGATGCAGTCACCAGTCACGGCGGGATGGTGAACAAATTCACGGGTGATGGAATGTTGGCCGTCTTTGGGGCTCCAGTCTCAGCGGGAAGCGGTCGAGACGCCTCCCAAGCACTGGCGGCGGCGCGATCCATTCAGACAGGAATCTTGAATCTCAACCAAACCCTCAAGAAACAGGGTTCAGCAGCGTTGCGCTTAAGAGTCGGAATCCACTCTGGAGTTGTACTCACCGGATCCCTGGGCAGCCGAGAGCGACTGGAATATGCCGTCATTGGAGACACGGTGAACTGCGCATCGCGCCTGGAGAGTTTGGACAAGGAGCGTCACCAGGGCGTCGTCCGTGTACTCGTCTCTTCCACAACCCTGGTGTTAGCCGGAGAAAGCCTTGAGCAACCAAGCTTGAACGACTGGGGAGAGATCACAGTGACCGGAAGGAAAGAACCGCTAAGAGTGTTCGAGCTAGGCCATGTCGCCTCCATCAAAGGCAGACCACCCGCAACACCTCAGGCCAACGGGAGCTGACAACATCCTCCAGTTCAAACAAACGGGAAATCGTCGCCGTAGATGCCGTGGAACCACAAATGTTGAGTACATCGTTGAGATGACTCTGAACATCGGAATCTGCCGGGAGCAAATCAGCCACCAACAAACTCTTGGCCGGCGGACCCTCCACACCGATAAAACCAAACTCATCATCAGCTGGTGCGTCAGCACATTGGTAACCCGATTCCCAAACCAGAGGGAGCACAAGCAGCTTGGGTAAACGCAGGAGCACAAGCCTTGGGCCGGCGGAGGCGACTGAACGACTCAACACAGGAGTGGAGGTGTCCTGCTTTCGAAGCGAAACCTCAATGGGCTTGGGATCTGGAGACGGTCCCTCAAGCCAACCAATTAGACCCTCTGAGCCTGGGGCATAGACACTCGACTGCGGAACGAGATGAATGATCTGACGCGCAGCGCACTCACCGCGCGTACCACCGCCAACCCTTCTGCCTGGAAACGTATTCCTGGACTGAGACAGGGTCGGCGCTGGGAAAAAACCTGCGCCCAACAGCAGGGAGGCTGCAAAAAACAGGATGGTGCGAACGGGCGAGATCACGGCAGAACATCGATTCTCTATGCGCAGGATGGCCCAACCTGAACAAAGCGGCGTTGCGGTTAGTCATCCCCCGTTGTGATTGGGATCACAGGCGGCTTGCACGAGCAAATCTCACCAGGGAGATCCAATCAATTCAATACCAGCCCAGAAGAAGGGATTCTCCACACCACCTGCAATCCGGCGGCGTTGCGACTGGTCGAGATCTTGAAGCAAAGGCTCCCCGCCATCTCCGATCACCTGATCACCCTTCAAGTAAACCGATCCCAAAGCAAAGACTTGTCGGGTGCGCTGCAAAGCTGCTGCCTTGGGAAGACCCAGGGACAGGAAGCGATAAAACTGCACAAAAAATGCAGACGTCACCACATCATCGACGTACCAGAGTGTGCCGATGGCACTGCGAGCTCCAGCCTGTAAGGCCAATCCCGCGAAGCCCAATTCACTGTCCTGGTCACCAAGCATGGTGCGACAGGCACTGAGCACGACTAGATCAAGGGGGACATCCCGTCTCTGGCGACGCAGTTGGGCAAAGTCAGCCATCGACATCGGTCCCACACCTGTATGGAGAACAGATTTCTCAGGCCCTCCAGGTCGGAAGTCAGCATGAGAGGCCACATGAACGCGGGAATAGCGAGGATCACTGGCTCGCTCAAGAAAGGAGCGAGGGGTGAACCCGTCGTTGAGATAGCGATCGGTCGTGGCGGAGTCCCGAATCTTGCTGAGCTCCTGCGGCACAAGCGGAAGCGGGCCCAACGTCTCAAATTCAGAGGCGCCCATGGCAAGAAGACCACGCGAACGTGTAGAAGCCCGGAAATCCGTTAGAGCCAAAGAAGGCGAAAGGGCAAAACCGTAGCGATCACCGAAGTAACTCACCCCATCACTCAATGCTGAAAAGGGGACAGCTTGAAGACCCTGATCAGCAGCAATCAAGAGAGTTGTAATGCCAGCAGCATCCAAACTTGATTGCATTGGCGCAATCAGCAGCTGATGCAATTGCCGCGACGCCGACTCTGGGTTGGCCACATCCAACGACTCTTGACGGGATAACTGGCGGTACAGATCTTTCAAAAGTGAGGAAAAGCGAGCCCGTGACACCTCGATTCGCCTGGCCTGAACGGCACCTTTTGGAGGCACCAAGGTGAGGTCCAAAAATCCGGATTGAGCCTCGGTGAAATTCACTCGGAGCACAGCTGGCACAACAGCCAACCCACTCTGAGCTTGTTGTTGCACCTCCACCAATGTCTGCTGGATGTTCCCAACTGATGGGGAGTCCGGGACAAGACCATCGAGGGTTTCATCGAGTCCAAGGGCTGCCACAGCACGAAGAGTGGCCTGAGCATCGGACCCTTGAAGTTGCAACCCGGCCTGCTCTTCAGGAAGCACCGTTTGAACCGGCCCAGTAGCCAGCGTTGGGGCCTGAGCCTCGGAGGACGCAACAGCCTCCACACTTGTGGTCCCAAAATCAACAGCTATCGATTTGGAGCCATTTGATGCCTCACCCGAAATGACTTGGGCATACGGCACAGAAGAGCCTTCAAAAGCAACAGAGACCTGGCTTCCAACCCGTTTAACAAGCTGGAGCACAGGCACCACTCCAAGACCATCTAATGCAATCAATCGCTCAGAAGGAGTGTTCTCTTGACCCGTGACATCGGAATTGGAGTTAATCGTTGGCGTTGGCATTGAACCACAAAGATTCGACGATCCCGTTCCAGAGCAGGTAGCCGTTGTTGGCAAGGAGGAGAACACATCAAGTGCCCCTGCTTCAACCAAGGTCTCACCCACGTAGGTGATGTCTGCAGTTGAAGCAAAGCGGAGGGTTCCATCCCCTGCTTTGGTGAATGTTCCCGCACCTGCAATGGCGGAATTCCAATCCAATGTGAAGCCGTTACCCACACTGATGCCACCACCGCCAGCTCCTAGCGACAAGTTGAAGCCGGTCACAGTTTCTGAGCTATCCCGACGCAAAACCGAACCGTTATTCAGGGAAATCGAAGTTGTTGATGGAAGCGCAACTGATAATCCGCCAGGCTGATCCATCCAGATCGTGCCACCTCCCGTAGACGCCAGAGTGGATGCATACAAAGAGTCTTGGAAGCGAGCAGTGCCTATTCCGCTTTGGTTGAAATTGCCGAAAGCAGTGGCGGATCCTGGGTTATTATTCCCAAGATTAAGTATTCCCTTCAGCACCAGATCACCTGAGCCCAAGAGAGTGAGATTGGGAGTAAGGCCAATATCTGCAGAAACAGCACTACCAGAGGAGGGATCGAGCGTAAGGGTGCCCTCTTGGACATCAATCGTGGCGCTGTCTCTAAGCAACACTGGAAGAGTGATTTCGTTGCTTCCAGACCAGTTAACAAGGTTGCTTCCTGCATTCAATTCAATATTTTCGACGAGGCTGATGTCACCATCGATTTCAAGGGTGGCACCAACTAACACATTGGTGGAAGTCCTTGTTCCCAGCGAATCATCACGGCTGACCCGCAGCGTGCCTGCTTGAACATTGGTAGTACCAGACCAAGTGTTGCTATTCCCTGAAAGGATCAGTCGACCGTTACCACTTTTAGTCAAATTTTGACTGCCCACAAGAGTGGCAGCAAACTGCGGAGAGGCAAACCCAGTAGTACCAATAGTGGCATCACCAGTCTCAATATCGAGAGGTCCATTGAGAGTCAAGGTGATTCCATCAGCTTGCACATATCCAGTATCAGCTTCCAATATGAGGCCACCTGAACCTGTTTCGATATCAGATTTGAGATAGATGTAGCCGTGCGCGTCGAGGGTGAGGGAGTTCGTCGAACCGGAATAGTCGATTGGAGCACCAGCATCCCAAGTGATATTTCCGCCTCCTGCGCCACCTGCCCCAGTTGCGATTTCTACGTTCGCGCCAGCACCAACACCTACACCAAGTTGAGTGCCAATAGCAGTGACATTCACACGAGAATTCGTTGCACTGGATTGAAACAATTGCCCGCCTCCTGTTGCAACAGGATTGATATCACCAGCTCCTGCACCAGCAGCAATCGTGATGTCATACGGGTCTAGCAACCATTTGCCGGCAAGACCGTTCGCTGCCGACACATCCAGACGCTCCGGCTCAGCAACAAGGAATGGACCCGACGTCTCGATCTGCCCTCCGTTACCAAAAGTCGCCCCACCGCGGGCCAGCAGCGTGCCCTGTGCAACTGTGCCACCGGAGGAATTACTGAGATCACTCCAGATCACCACTGTTCCACCATCACCAGCACCGGTGGATGAGGCATCAACAAGAGATCCATGCTGCATCCAGGTCTGGGTGGCCTGGCGAACAGTGGGATCACTGTTCTGCCAGCTACCACCGACCTGCACCAAGCCGCCCTTGCCGGAGCCAGTGGCCAGCAACTGCGAGTTGTTACCGACCCTAATTAAATCCCCTGTGACTGTAAGCGAACCACCATCGCCAAATCCGTTGCTAACGGATAGCCGGCTGTTCTGCACATCAACCCGGCCGCCAGGTGCATCCACTAGGAGCGCTTCATCAACATCGATCGACACCCCATCCATCCGGATCCAGGGACGCTTTTCACCCAAACCACCCGACAACAAGCCGTGAGCACCGGCCAACGGATCACCTGCCAAAAAGGGAATCACAGTTGCAGGAGTGTCGAACACATCAAACACCCCACCAGAAAAGCGCAACTGGGACGCGGTGCTCAGGGTGAGCTGGGGAACCTGCACAAACGTCCCGCCAGGCATCAGTTGAATTCCTCCAGGAGACAACAAAAACAGATGGGCCGGAGACGTCAGCGACACAGCTTTGTCGACAAAACTGCCCTCAGCAGCCGTCACACCCAAGACCAAATTGCGAATGCCGTCGCTCTGAATCTCTACGCCCCGAATCGCCCCACGCGTGTCGAAGCGACTCAGCCTGTGAAAGCGATTGCGTCCTGCACCACTACCACCATCAATACGGCACAATCCGGCTTGACAGCTTCCCCCCTCTACTCCATTCACCCGGCTGCCAAGACCTAAGCCAGCCTTCACCTCAGCGCGAACCTCTGAAGCCTGAAGCGATGCCATTAGGAACAGTGGCAGCATCACTCTTTTCATCAAGCCACCAGAGCAAGCATTTGAGCGTGAGTTCTAAGAAACAGCTCTTTACCCTAGGCATGCATCTCCGTAATAACTATTCTTCTCGAGCGCTAATCGTTCGGTTCCTTCATGCTGCTGCTTTTGGCGCAATTGGTTGCCCCGCCACTGCAGCCTGGCCCCGTCCGCATTCCGGAACCCATCCCCACCGAAAGTCCCCCTTCACGTCCAGTGGACGACGTTCCCCTCAATCCGGCTCCCCTGCAAGAAGCGCAACAACGACAACGGCCAACGTCTCAGGAACAGACAACAGCTCCGTGGTTTCCACCTGTCGAAGGATCAGCCCCCTACAGCTCCGAACAACTCACTGAGATCATCAGCAGCTGCTCGGAAGGCAGTCCTTCCCTCAGCCTGCAGCGCTGCGCGGAAGCACTAACAGCGCAATTACAACGCGACGGTTACGTCAACTCGCGCGTGTTTGTGGAAGAGGAGCCAGCCCCTGGACGCCTTGTCGTGGTGACGGGGCGCTTGGTCGAACTCCATGTAGATGCGACGACTCCTGCTCTCGAACGCCGCGTTCGCAAAGCACTCGCCAACCTGATCCAAAAACCTTTACTGCTTCCAGCGCTGCAAACCCGACTTCGTCAGCTCAAGCAACAACAAGTTGTGGGAAGCATTTCCGGCAATCTGGGGAAGCTTGCTAGCGATCCCACTCAGGCGGTTCTTCGCATCACCGTGACACCTCCAACGCACCCCTGGCGCGGCGACCTAAGCGTGCGCAACGACGGCAACGCCGGAAGTGGTGAATGGAGAGCCCTCGCGATTCTTCAGAAACAGCAGGTTCTGATGGAAGGGGATGTTCTTCAAATTTACGGAGAAGGGAATGCCGACAGTGATCCTGAATTTGGAGCTGGCATTGGATCGATCAGCTACACGCTCCCTTTATCAGACAACATCAACTTCACAGGCTCCTTTGGAGCAAGTCGCCGCAACTTTGTTGAAGCGAGCGGACTGTCCCATGGACTGAGCTTTCGTCAGTATCAGGGGTTGGGTCAATTCCAATGGACCTTTGCAGAAAACGACAACCAAAGTTGGTACGCCTTTGCCGGGATCAGCGCCAATCACAACAACAGCTATCTCAACGACGAATCCGTCCCTTTGATCTTGGGGGGAGGTCTCGATGGGGATCTCACCACTGGCTACTTACGACTAGGAGTAGGCAATGGCGGGCAATACGGCTCATGGGCCTGGTCAGGCCAGGTCTACGGCCTTCAAGGGCTGGCAGGTTTTAGCTCAACGGATGAGTTGAAAAATCTCGGCTTTTTCGGAGTGAACCCCGGTGAATCGAGAGCTCTAGGCGGAATCATTACCAATGGCTGGTCGCTGAGCAGAACCCTTCAACTCTCCTTGCGGGCTGCTGGCCAGATTTCGTTCAATGAACTCACAAACGATATGGGGTTTTCCCTGGGCAGCGACACGGGCCTGCGTGGTTTACCGGGAACGTTGATTAGTGGAGACGACGGCTGGCTGGCGAGCACTGAACTGAGTTGGACCTTCTGGCAAAAAGATCAGAATGCCTTCCAACTGGTGCCCTTTATCGGGATGGGCGGCATCTCAACAACAAGGGATGACATCACCATTTCTGACACGATCGGATCTGGAGGGATGATGCTGCGCTGGCTCAATGGCCAGCACTGGAGCGTTGAGCTCGGCTGGATTGAGCAATTCAATGCAGACAACAACACACAAATCTGGGACGACTGGCTGCTCGGCAACGGGCTCTACGGAAAAGTGCGATTCCGCTTCTAACTCTCTCTCAGCAGACCACTCGGACTTATTCAGTCGAGTAACCCACGCTTCTGAAGCGGCTGTAGATCCACAAGCCGCAATCCACCCTCTTCTTCAACAACAACGTTTCGCTGGCGAAGCTTGCTCAGAGTGCGAGAGGCCGTTTCACGTGCCAAGCCAGCCAACAAAGCGATTTCTCGCTGAGCAAGGGGCGGAATGAGAGCCTGAGGATCAGCGTCTGAGCCAGAATTTTTGCGGGCAAGATAGGCCAAAGCATCGAGCAAACGCGACGTGGCATCAGCACTTTGCAGAGCAAATCTCCTGTTGAGATCTCGCAAGCGCCCAGCCTCTAAACGCGCAAGCGCCAACGCGAAACCAGCCTGTTTCGCGAGAAGCGCGGCAAACGGGACCGCACGGAGCTTGACCAAGCAAAGGGGGGTCAGGGCCACTACATCAGCAGAACGGGCCGCACCATCGAGGGCAGCCATTTCACCAAAGACATCACCAGCCCCAAGCAGCGACATCACCACCTCATCCCCATCCATGGTGTAAGTCCGCACTTTGGCTAAGCCAGAGCGAAGCAAGAACACAGACTCTCCCCAGTCTTGTTCCATGACGATCACTTGCTCAGGCTGATGGGACGACTCGCGATGCCGGTCGAGCAATTGCATCAACTGATCCTGTTCTAAAGACTCAAACATCTGCATCTCAGCCAATGCAGTGACAGAAAAAATAGACATCTCAGAATTTGATCAAAAGCAACACCCAAATCAGCTTGCAGAGCAGGTGAAGGCTCTGATCCAAGACAAGAGTGAAGCGACAACGAATCTTCAACCAATCAATGATGGCGTGCAGCGACGTTTCCATCAGCCCCAACAGAGGGACACCCGTGAGAAGGGCAACCGCAAGCCCATGGGTGGCAGCGTGAGAGCCCAGCCACCAACTCCAGTGGAGCGTGTCATCACGACCAGGAATCTTCTCCACTGCCATGCGGTCGCTCTGCAACACAAAATCACAGACGAAATGCGCCAGCGCCAACAGGATCAACAGATTGAGTGATTCCATCCACGATGCGGACATAGGCCGCACCCGCTAAAGCGGAAGAGGCCAATTAGTTATCTCACCATGCTGGGCGTCCATCCGCGACTGAGCCAGTTGCTGGTCACTCATCTCAAAGAACTGAAAGCAGAATCCCTGCTTTATGCAAGCGGAGAGATCGTGATGGAAGAGCAGGAGCATGCCGATGACATCCTGCTGCTGCTCAGTGGAGAGCTAAGTGTTGAGATCGCTGATCAGCGTGAATTAGCCCGGATCAAACCAGGTGAACTGCTCGGAGAGATGGGGTTATCTGGAGATAATCGCCATTGCGCAACGGTGCGGGTGCTGCACGGTCCAGCGGAGGTCATCCGGGTGAATGCCGATGCATTGCTTCGCTTGGCTCTCTTTGATGGAGATCTTGCCCTTGAGATGCTCGCCCTCAGTAGTGCACGCTGCAGACAAGGCAATCAGCTCACGACGCTGCTCCTCGACTCCATCCAAGCTCTTTCAGAAGGAAACAGCATTCAACTGCAGGGATGCATGAACCACCTGCAAGCAGAAGCTGGCGGCTTCCAGACCGCTGCCAAACAGCTGGCCAGCATCAACGCGCGCCTTGGTTCCCCTGACTGCACTGCATCAAACGGAACGCATCATTAACAAGCAATAGAAAATCAAGCAATTACACAATGCTCTCTCTCAAACATTTTCCTCGTGATCACACGCTGAAAGGAATCAATTAAGAACTGACAATTCTCTACTTATTAGAAGCATTACATTCGCAACAGAAGACCCCACGCCAAGACAGACTGAGACATCGACATGGATGTGATGCAACTCAAATTGCACGAACGCCTGCAAAATTTAAAGATGGTGGCAGCTTTAGCCAGCTTCCTTAAAACTCCAGGGTCTTTAAACAGCGTTTTTGCTGTCGCAGACAGTGTTAAAGACGGCCCTCTTGGTGAACAAGCCCTTCGCCACCTTCTCTCTGACAGGCACTTCAAAGCCCTTGTCGATGAAGGATGGAGACCGGAACCAATTGATCTACTAAGGCTACAAGCCCTACCTGAAGGCAGCCTCGGGCGATGCTATGCCGATCAACTGATCAGCCAGAACATCACTCCCGAGGCCTTGATCGATCCAACAGAAATCACCAACGCCAATGAGTTCGTTGTTCACAGGGTTAGGGAAACCCACGACATCGTTCACGTACTCACCGGTTTTGGGCTTGACGGGGATAGTGAAATAGGGCTTCAGGGCTTCAACCTCGCTCAGAATCGATCCCCAGTGGCGGTGATGCTGATTTTTGGGGCGATGCTCAGCAGCCTTCAAAACGATGAACCACTTGAGCCTCTTCTCCGCGCCCTGGCCCATGGATTTCAGATGGGCCTTGATGCCGAACTAGTGATCGGCCGCAAGCTGGAGGAAGGCTGGGAACGTCCGCTCAAAGACTGGCGCGAAGAACTAAAGCTGCCCATAGAAGCTGAAGATTGAACCCCATCAATAAGCAGCATCAACAGGCTTTAAAGGGCTTGCTTTGTTGATCTCAGATCCATAAAATCTCTCACCAAATAGCGAGAGATTTCATAAGCCGTTTAATCACATCGCTGCAGCGATTGTTCCTCAAAAGAGAAACGCAATAACAGTCATTTCAGCTTCTGATTTAAGTCTGCGCTAGCCGCCTCAAGCGCCCCATCCAAAGCTCCTCCATCGCGTCCACCCGCCTGAGCCAGGTTTGGACGGCCACCACCACCACCACCGCAAAGCTTGGCGATCGAGCCAATGAACTTGCCTGCCTGCTGACCTTGAGCGATCACAGCCTTGCCAAAAGCTGCCACCAAAATCACCTTCCCTTGATCGCTCGGATCAGGCAAACCTCCCAACACAACAGCAGTGGCATCGCCCAACTGATCCAGCAATCCCAAAGCGGCGCCTTGTAATCCATCACCATCCACCCCATCTAGACGGGCCACTAATAGCTGGTACTCACCAACAGCTACAGCTTGGGATGCCAAGGCCGCTGACTTCGCGACAGCCAATTCAGCCCGAGCGGCAATCAACGCTTTTTGGCTGTTCTTCAGTTCCTCCTGCAACGCCGAAACGCGCTCAACAATCTCGCCAGGCTGCGCCTTAAAGCGATCACCAAGCTGCTTCACCACCACCTCACGCTCATTGAGATAAGCCAGCACAGAGGCACCAGCTACCGCTTCAATTCTGCGGATTCCAGCAGCAACGCCACTCTCGCTCACGATCTTGAACAGACCAATCTCGGCCGTATTGCCCACATGGGTGCCACCACATAGCTCCATCGACACACCGGGGACATCAACCACGCGCACCACATCGGCATACTTCTCGCCAAACATCGCGACCGCACCAGCAGCCTTGGCTTGATCGATCGCCATCTCATTGACTTCAAGACTTTGCGCATCGCTGATCCAGTCATTGATCAAGGATTCGATCTGTTCAAGCTCCGCAGGTTTCACCGCCCGAGGACAGTGAAAGTCGAAGCGCAGCCGCTCGAAATTGACCAGGGAGCCAGCCTGGCCGATGCCTGCATCCACAACCTGTTTCAGTGCCGCCTGGAGCAAGTGGGTGGCCGTGTGATTCGCCTGAGCGCGACGGCGGCATGCTCGGTCGACTTGACCATGCACTAAGTCACCCACTCCAAGGCGGCCGCGCTGAACCCTGCCGCTATGGACGAACACCCCGCGGTTGCGGATGACGCCCTCAATGACGACGATCAAACCGTTGCCATCAGGACCATCGCCGACCAGCAGGCCGCGATCACCCACCTGACCGCCGCCCTCGCCATAAAAAGGTGTGCTGTCCAGCACCACCTGCACTAAATCACCATCGGTAGCTGATGCAGCGGCTTCACCGTTTACGAGTAATGCCTGCACGGTGCTGCGACTCCCAGCCAAAAGTTCATATCCCTCAAACGCCGTGGCATTGAGATCCGCCGCCACTTGATCGATCGCATCCTGGAGTGTGAGATCAATACTCACCGCCGCAGCCTTCGCCCGCTGACGCTGTTGCTCCATCGCCTGCTCGAATCCGGCCAGATCAACATCAAGGCCCTGCTCTTCGGCAATTTCCTGGGTGAGCTCCAGGGGGAAGCCATAGGTGTCATAGAGCTCAAAAGCTTGGGCACCACTGATCTGCTTGGGCTTGCTCTCCAGCACGTCTGCCAGCAGCTTCTCCCCACGCTCCAAGGTTTCCAAAAAGCGCGACTCCTCCCTTTGAAGCTCCGCCAAGATCACCTCCTGCCGCTCAATCACCGACGGATGGGCGTCCTTGAGGAGTGCGATCGAGGCCTGTCCCATCGTGACAAGAAAGGGTTGATGAATGCCCAACAAACGGCCATGACGCACCACTCGACGTAAGAGACGGCGCAGGATGTACCCCCGCCCCAAGTTGCTTGCCGAAACGCCATCACAAATCAGTTGTGTCACAGCACGGCTGTGGTCACCAATCACCTTGAGAGACGTTTGTCCTGCATCATCGAGCTGGTGGTAGTCGACCCCAGCAAGATCAGCTGCCGCTTGAATGAGCGGGAAGATTAGGTCTGTTTCATAGTTATTGGGGACCTTCTGCAGGATCTGAGCCATCCGCTCGAGGCCCAGGCCAGTGTCGATGTTCCGGTTTGCAAGCGGCGTGAGAGTTCCCTCAGCGTCGCGGTTGTATTGCATAAACACCAAGTTGTAGAACTCGATGAAGCGGTCATCGTCCTCGAGATCGATTCCTTCATCACCCAGTTCGGGCTTGAAGTCGTAGTAGATCTCCGAGCAGGGGCCACAGGGCCCGGTCGGGCCAGACGCCCAAAAGTTGTCGGCTTCGTCCATGCGGATGATCCGCTTGGGATTCACCCCCACCACATCGCGCCAAATCTGTTCAGCCTCATCGTCTTCACGGAAGACACTCACCACCAAATGCTTGGGATCAATACCAAAAACATCTGTACTCAGCTCCCAGGCCCATTCAATCGCCTGCTGCTTGAAGTAATCGCCGAAAGAAAAGTTGCCGAGCATCTCGAAAAACGTGTGATGCCGCGCCGTACGGCCCACGTTCTCGATGTCGTTGGTGCGAATGCACTTTTGGCTACTGGTAGCCCTCGGCGCTGGCCGCTTCTGTTGCCCGAGGAAGACCGGCTTGAACGGCAACATCCCCGCAATGGTGAGCAACACCGTGGGATCCTCAGGAATCAAGGAGGCGCTTGCCATCACCTTGTGGCCCCGCTCTTCGTAAAAGCTCAGGAATGCCGCCCGAATCTCAGCACCAGTGCGAGGGGTGGCAGCAGCGGATCGCGACGAACGTGCAACAGCCATGGCGGATTCCGCGTCAACAACAGATAGAAAGGCCATGATCGCCCCTGAGCCTCCGCGCCCCGCCGTCGCACCGTCTCCTGCCACCGATAGCCGCAACCGACTGCGACGCCTTTCCTTGGGCTGGGCCTGCCTTGCTGGGATAACGGCAGCACTTTTTAGCCTGCCATTTGGACTTGAAATGGCGGTGCGATCAGGTGGCTGCGGATTGTTTTATGGCCTTCTGGCCTTCCACCTGGAGCGCGTTGACTCCAACGACTCCCACCTACGCGCTGGGCTCGTTGGAGCGGTCTGTGGGTTACGAAGCCTGGGCATGTCGTTACCTTCCCCCTTGGCAGGGGCCGATGCCCTGGCAATATTGGTGTTGGATCTCCTCATTGGGTGGTTGCCGTTGGTCGGCAGCGCACTCGTGCTTTACGGAACCCAACGCATGTTTTCTGCGTCGCGGCCATGAGCCTGCTGCACGCCACCTGGCTTCCGGCCATTCGTACTCCGACCAGCTCTGGACGAGCTGCCCTTTTGGTATGGGCTGACACCTGGCGGGTTGCCGAGCCTGCAGGCCCCACGACGACCCCTGCTCTTCACCCCTTCACCCTCAGCCCTGACGACCTCCGTGCCTTGCTGACGGAGCGGGACCTCTTGCCTGACGGCATCATTGATGCCACAGCATGCCTCACCCTGCCGAGCCGCAGCGTGAAACCCCGAAAGAAACGCGGAACGGACACCAGTAGCACTGAAGAACCGGGCTGGACAGGCCTCCCCTTACAGGCGGGTGAACCAATCCCCAAACAAACAGAGTGGTGGCCTTGGCAGGTTCAGGGCCTGGCCATTGAACCCATGGCCGCCACCGCCTGGCTCTCCAAACTCCCCCTTTCAGGACGACATCCTGATTTGGCTGATGAGCTGCGCTGGTGGAGTCATATGCAGCGTTGGTCCCTAAGCCTCGTTGCCCGAAGTCGCTGGCTGCCCCAAGTGGAGCTGAGTAAGGGCGAGGGCTATCCCCATCGCGCCCGCTGGGTGCCGCTTCTCAATCGGGAAGAAGACCGGCGCCGTCTTGAGGACCTGGCCTTGGGGCTTCCTCTCGTCGCCACCTGTGCCCTGCCTTGGAGAGAACCCACCGGCAAGCGGAGCAACCGGATCACCAGGCTCAGACCAGAAGCCATGCGCGCCGCGAATCCAGTGGCTTGCTGCCGGCCGCGCAGCGGACGACTAAGGGTTGCCACGCTGTTGGCCGACCTGATGGACGCGCAACTGCGCAAAGGCTTCACCCCTGACCATGACGGCTTGGACCCCTTGCTACGCGCCTGGGAGGAGGCCTTGAGCTCGGATTCAGGTGAGCTTCAGCTCAGCGATGAAGAAACCGAACGCCTCGCTACTGCCAGCAATCATTGGCGTGAAGGGGTTGCTGGAAATGTGGCTGCTGCCCGCGCCTGTTTGGAGCTTGCAACCCCAGCAGACGATGAGGAACTTTGGCCACTTCGCTTTTTTCTGCAAGCGGAGGCAGATCCAACCCTCAAGCTGCCCGCGGGTGCGGCTTGGGCTGCAGGCCCCAGCGGCCTCCAACTCGGGGAAATCAAGGTGGATCACCCCAGCGAGGTTTTGCTCGAGGGCATGGGCCGAGCCCTGACCGTGTTCCAGCCAATCGAACGGGGACTGGACAGCGCCACTCCCGAAAGCATGCAGCTCACACCAGCTGAAGCGTTTGTTTTGGTGCGCACAGCAGCCCGTCAACTGCGGGATGTAGGGGTTGGCGTTGACCTGCCACCGAGCCTTTCTGGAGGGCTGGCCAGTCGGCTTGGCCTCGCCATCAAGGCAGAGCTCTCCGAGCGCTCACGAGGCTTCACGCTCGGCGAAAACCTTGACTGGAGCTGGGAGCTAATGATCGGCGGGGTGACGCTGACCTTGCGAGAGCTAGAGCGGCTGGCTGGAAAGCGCAGCCCTCTGGTGCGGCATAAAGGGGCTTGGATCGAACTACGGCCCAATGACCTGAAAAATGCCGAACGCTTCTGCGCCGCTAATCCAGACCTAAGCCTCGACGACGCGCTCCGGCTCACCGCAACAGAAGGCGACACGATGATGCGCCTGCCCGTGCATCAATTTGATGCTGGTCCGCGGCTGCAAGCCGTGCTGGAGCAGTATCACCAGCAAAAAGCGCCAGACCCACTCCCTGCCCCCGAAGGATTTTCAGGTCAACTCAGGCCCTATCAAGAGAGAGGACTGGGCTGGCTTGCCTTCCTGCATCGTTTCGACCAAGGCGCCTGTTTAGCCGATGACATGGGCCTCGGCAAAACCATCCAACTCCTGGCCTTTCTGCAACACCTCAAGGCAGAAAACGAGCTGAAGCGATCGGTGCTTTTAATCGCACCTACATCCGTGCTCACCAATTGGAAGCGGGAGGCCACAGCATTCACTCCGGAGCTCAATGTGCATGAGCACTACGGTCCAAAACGCCCCAGCACCCCAGCAGCACTGAAGAAGGCGCTGAAGGATGTGGATCTTGTGCTCACCAGCTATGGCCTGCTGCAACGCGACAGCGAACTACTTGAAAGTCACGATTGGCAAGGTCTCGTGATCGATGAAGCGCAAGCGATTAAAAACCCCTCCGCAAAGCAAAGCCAAGCCGCCCGTGACCTGGCCCGCCCGAAAAAGAACAGTCGTTTTCGGATCGCACTGACCGGCACACCCGTCGAAAACCGCGTCAGCGAGCTCTGGGCCCTGATGGACTTTCTCAATCCACGGGTGCTCGGGGAGGAAGAATTTTTCCGACATCGCTACCGAATGCCGATTGAGCGTTACGGAGACCTGTCCTCGCTGCGGGACCTCAAAGCCCGGGTGGGACCGTTCATCCTCCGTCGCCTGAAAACCGACAAAGCGATCATCTCGGATCTACCCGAGAAGGTGGAATTAAGCGAATGGGTGGGTTTGAGCAAAGAGCAGAAGTCGCTGTATGCCAAAACCGTTGAAGACACCTTGGATGCCATTGCCCGCGCACCGCGCGGCAAACGTCATGGCCAGGTGTTGGGGCTACTCACCAAGCTCAAGCAGATCTGCAACCACCCTGCCCTTGCCCTCAAGGAGCAGGGCGCCAGCGAGGATTTCCTCAAGCGATCCGTGAAGCTGCAACGCCTCGAAGAAATTCTTGACGAGGTGGTGGAAGCTGGCGATCGAGCCTTGCTGTTTACCCAGTTCGCGGAATGGGGCAAGTTGCTCCAGGATTATTTGCAACGACGCTGGCGCAGTGAAGTGCCCTTCCTCAGCGGCAGCACCAGCAAAAGTGAACGGCAAGCCATGGTCGATCGCTTCCAGGAGGATCCACGCGGACCTCAGCTTTTCCTGTTGTCACTCAAGGCTGGCGGAGTCGGCCTCAACCTCACGCGCGCCAGTCATGTCTTTCACATCGACCGTTGGTGGAACCCCGCCGTTGAGAATCAAGCCACGGATCGTGCTTATCGCATCGGCCAAACAAACCGGGTGATGGTGCACAAGTTCATCACCAGCGGCTCCGTTGAGGAGAAAATTGATCGCATGATCCGCGAGAAGTCCAGACTGGCGGAAGACATCATTGGCTCCGGCGAAGACTGGCTTGGAGGCCTCGAGATGGGACAACTCAAAGAATTAGTGAGCCTGGAGGACAACCAAGGATGAGCATCACACCACCAGGCGGCATCAACACCTCGATCAGTGACGACGGTCTGTCCCAGCAACCCTGGTGGGTTGAGCAGTGGATGGAGCTTATCAATTCCTACCGCTTCAAAAAGCGCTTGGAACGGGCCTGGGCCTACGCGCGCGAAGGTCATGTGACCTCCATTCGCTTTGAAGGCAGGCGGGTGCATGCCCGCGTCCAAGGCACCGACGAAGATCCCTACAAGGTGAAGCTCTGGCTCGACGTTCTCAAAGATGAGGACTGGCGCTACGTGCTCGAGGCGCTCACGATGAAGGCCCGCTGGTCCGCTCAACTGTTGGCCGGGATCATGCCGGCCGACATCGAACGGGCCTTTGCTGCCAGTGGTCGGCGTCTGTTCCCCTTCAAGCTTCAGGAGGTGCGGAGCGAATGCAGCTGTCCAGACAAAGCGAACCCTTGCAAGCACATCAGCGCCGTTTATTTCTTGATGGGAGAACGGTTCAGCGAAGATCCATTTGTCCTGTTTCAGCTGCGTGGTCGCACACGAGCGAAGCTGCTGGAAGACCTGGCGGCGCATCGTTTACAGGCCATTGCTGAGAGCGCAAGTAAAAACAACAGCGCAGAAGCGCTTGCGGTCGACGTCACCAGCAGCGAACTCAATCCTCCCCATCCAGCAGTTCTCGATCCCACGCTTTGGTGGCGCTATGACGCTGGCCTCGACGGAGACCTCGTGGTGATCACCCCGGCGATGGAAGGGGACACCGGACTGGACGTGGCAGGTGAACTGCCACTGGCCGAAGAGCCCCGCTTCCCGGAGGCCAAGCCCCGTTTCTTGCAACACCTGCGCGAACAGGGACAAGCCTTGGCCCAACAGGCCATGTTGGAGGCGATGGCAGCGGGGACATAAGCCATGACAGGCGTGATTCCCAGCAACACCGCTCCCTGGTTGAGCCCCGAGACCCAGGCATTAATCAACCTCTTGCTGATCTCCTATCAACGGGCCTTTTCTCAACCCCTACTGGTGTGTGATCAGGGCGGCCCGTTCCATCGGACAGCAGCGCAAGAACTTTTCGCGAGCCCTATTGCCGTGTTGGCTCATGATCACAGTGCTGACCCATTGCTGACCTATGCCAACAGCACAGCCCTGCGGATCTGGGGGCACCGTTGGCAGACCATGGTGGGCATGCCTTCCAGGCTGACTGCTGAGGAGAGTGAGCGACGCGAGCGTGCCAGCGCTCTTCAGCAAGCCCATCAAAGGGCTGGCTTCCGAGGCTATTGCGGGATTCGAATCGATCAACAGGGGCGGCGTTTCATGATTCACAACGCTCGAATCTGGCCCCTATGGAATGGCAACAATGAGGTCTGCGGACAGGCCGCCGCTTTCTCCAACTGGTGGTGGCTTTAATCCTTTAGGCACCCCAACCAAAAGCCCACCAACCGAGAAACAGCAAGCTGAAGCCTGTCAAAAAGGCCAGGCCAAACCAGGTGAGACCTTGCATGGCAGGACCATCGCGATGCTCCACAGCCACGAGGTCACTGTTCATCGTGTCCATCGCCATCCAGGCAAATAATGGAGCTGTCAGAAAGCTTCCTGTCATTGCACCGAAGACGAAATCTTTCACTCCAATTCCCCCACTGAACGCAACCAGCAGGGCCACTAAGGCAGCCAATAAATGCAGCACTAACCACACAGATAACCGACGCTGCTGAGGCGCTGAGGCCAAATCCCCACGATCAGACCCCTGCAGCAAACCTTGGATCGCCGAAATACTGCGTGGATAGGCATCTAAACAAGTGAGCGTGGTACTGAACATCGCCGCAAATGCTGCCGGCACAATCACCCATGCAGCCCAGCCACCCATCGCTTCTGTGTAGAGGCGAATGAGATTCTGAGCAAAAGACACCCCACTGCCCGCAAACATTCCCTCACCGGTTCCATACATCGTGTAGGCGCCAAGAATCACAAAGAAGACAGCCGTCACAACAGTGACCGCATAGCCAAGGTTGAAATCAAATTCGGCCTCCTTCAAAGACGCCGAATGCTTGCTGTCTTGCGCGCGGGAGAACATCCACAAGGACGGCCATACGCACATCTCCACCGGACCCGGCATCCAACCCATAAGGGGGATCAGGAATGCCAAGTTTGCGGCTGTCCAGGGAGAGGGAGTTGTACCCACCCAGGTGGCTGCCACATCCCCAACAGAACCGCGCAACAACAATGTCAACGCTGCCACTCCGGACAGGAGGGTCAACAGAACGACCAACACTTTCGACAGACGATCCAGCGCCCGGTAGTGCCCCAGCAGAAGGATCAAGCCACTCACAGCCAGCACGGCAATGGCCAAGCCGAACGTATTGAAATTCGCCAACAGCGGCACGTTGGTCAGCAAGAGCCCAGCCACAAAGCTGACCGCCGCAATCGTGAGCGTTCCGGTCACCAGACTGACGAGGAGATAAAGCGGCAGGTAGAAGCGATTACGGCGCTGGAACCCCTCCAACAACGTCAATCCAGTCACTGCGGTAAAGCGTGTGCCCACCCGCAGAAACGGATACTTCACCAAATTTGTGAGCAGGATGAGTCCCAACAACGCAAAGCCAAACCTGGCCCCAGCCGTTGTGGACGACATCAAGTGAGACCCGCCAATACAGGCCCCAGCCATCAAAATCCCTGGCCCTAGGCTCCGCCTGAGACCCGCTGCCGAAGGTGAGGCGGAGGTAGCCATAAAAAGACGACTGGTTGCTGGCCATCCTCCTGCCAAGCCTCACGCAATGGACCATCCGTTCATCGGTCGAGATCAAGAAGCTGAACGACTTGAACGCGCAGCCACGGCGATCGAACACGAACGAAGCCAGAAGGCCAAGCTTAGTTAATGAACAAGGGGTCAATTTCCGTCCTCTGCGATGAGAGCAAAGGAATTCACAAGCGAGAACCCTCCCTCTTGAGCGAGAGGTGGATGGATCTCGATCAATCCCCCGTTCGGCTCTCACGACTTCTCAGTAGCAGCAACCGAACCTGGTGGTCTAGACCGTACCAAAAAGGGCGGTTCTTACACTCCCAGCTGAGATCAATTCAGCGCAGATTGGCGTTGCGGGAAACACAAACTTCCTGAATTTCACAGCCAATTTGAGATTTACCCATGATCACCCTTCGTACATCACCCTTCGATTTGTTGGATCGCCTTGAGCAACAAGTTTCACAAGCTGAACGCGTACCCGCTGCTGAAGTGATCGAAACCAATGCCAGCTACACCGTGCGTCTAGAGCTGCCTGGTGTCGACCATGACTCGATCGACGTCAAAGCCACGGATCGATCGCTTGTGATTAGCGCTGAACGGCAACCCAGCATCCCGATTGAAGACAACACATCTCCAGCCGAAGTGGACGCAAACGCAGACGCAAACTCAAACGCGCAGCAGCTGCTCAGCGAGTTCCGAACGGGAACATGGAGTCGCAGTTTTCGCTTCGCCAAGCCGCTCGATCGCGACCAATTGGAAGCCTCCTATCGCGACGGCATTCTTGAGATCAGGGCTGCAAAAAGCGACAACCGCACCACCGTGTCGGTGAAGGTAGAAAGCTGAAACACGCTGGTGAACAGCAGGTCAAGACAACGAGTGCAACGGAAAAGAGGTCCTGGGCTCCTCGCTATGGCGGGGGGCCTTTTTGATGGACGCAAAGAACTGATCGATAAAATCCATGGCTGTTCCGTCGATTGATCGACGGGCTTCCGGAGGACGCAAGCCATGCAACGACGGCAGCTGCTGCGCAGCGGTGGTCAAGCGGCAGCGGCAGCGGCAGGCGCCGCTGCTTTGAGTGCCTGCACGATCCGCCGAGCGGAAGAGACGCGCGCCAGCGGCCTACCCCAAGTGCGCTGGCGCATGGCCACCAGCTGGCCCATCTCCCTCGACACCATCTATGGAGGTGCCGTCACCATCTGCCAACGCGTTGAGGAGATGAGTGGTGGAGCGTTCCGGATTGAACCTTTTGCAGCGGGCGAAATCGTCCCCGGCCTGGAGGTACTGGATGCCGTTCAAGCGCGTTCCGTTGAATGCGGCCACACCGCCAGCTACTACTACATCGGAAAAAATCCAGCCTTTGCCTTTGGGACGGCCGTGCCATTCGGCTTGTCTGCCCAACAGCAAAACACTTGGCTTTATTACGGCGGCGGCAACGAGGACATGAATGCCCTGTTTGCCGATTTCGGAACCATGAGTTTCCCAGCTGGAAACACCGGCGGGCAACTGGGAGGTTGGTTTAAAAAACCAATCCAAAACCTGGCATCCCTTCAGGGCTTGAAGATGCGCATCCCCGGGCTAGGTGGAAAGGTGATGGCCAAATTGGGCGTCAATGTTCAGGTGCTTCCTGGTGGAGAGATTTACCTGGCTTTAGAGCGGGGCACGATCGATGCCGCCGAATTCACCGGCCCCTATGACGATGAAAAGCTTGGGTTAGCCAAAGCCGCCAAACACTATTACTACCCAGGTTGGTGGGAGCCAGGGCCAACACTGATGGCGCTGGTCAACCGCAAAGCCTGGTCGGACCTCCCGAAGGAGTATCAAGCCATGTTCAGCACGGCCTGTTACGAAGCCAACCTGGGAATGTTGAGCGATTACGAATGGCGTAATAGCGAAGCCTTGCAACGCATCACCCGCCAAGGCATCAAGCTCGAGCGCTACAGCGATGACATCCTCAAAGCCGCTCGCAGCGCAAGCGCAGAGATTTTTCAAGAGCTCGCGGATGCCGACGCAGGATTTAAATCTCTGCTCGAGCGCTGGCGCTTGTTCCGCCGAGACACCAGAAGCTGGAACAACATCAATGAATTACCTCTCGCTGAATTTGATGACAGCAGCGAAGGAGATCAACCAGGAGAGAAGCGATGAACGGTCGCTTTGCAGGTCTCGTGCGCGCGATCGACGGGATCAATGCTGCTGCAGCGTGGCTAGCGCGCTGGTCGGTGTTGCTGATGCTCGCTATCGGCTTCTGGAATGTGGTGGGCCGTTATGTGGGATCAGCGATCGGAATCAACCTCAGCAGCAATGGGCTGATCGAAGCCCAGTGGTATTTATTTGCCCTGATTTTTTTGCTCGGACTGGGCTGGACGCTGCAAAAAGACGGCCACGTTCGCGTGGATGTCCTGCAAAGCCGCTGGAGCGCCCGCCGCCGGGAGCGCCAAGAATTCAGTTCTTTGCTCCTGTTATTGCTGCCATTCGCCTTTGGCGTGATGGCCCTATCGGTTGCACCGGCGCTGCGCTCTTGGAGCATTGGGGAGATGTCTCCCGATCCGGGTGGCTTACCTCGCACTTGGCTGAAGTCTCTGATCCCAGTGGGTTTTCTGTTGCTCGGCCTCCAGGGAGTTGCGGAATTCTTGCGGCTGCGCTGGAAGCTGATGCATGCCGATGAGCGATCCGATAGTCAGCAACCTCCTCAGGGAGGAACCGGCCTGTGATTGAGATTGAATCGATGGGTTGGGTGCTGAGTTTCGACCCCTCAGCGGTCCTCGCACCTGGCATGTTTCTGGCCTTGATCGTGGCCCTTCTCAGTGGATTCCCTGTGGCTTTTTGCTTGGGGGGCATCGGCGTGATTTTCGCTTTGCTGGGAATGCTTACCGGCGAAATCGAACCTCAATTCGTCACAGCGCTGCCCCAACGAATTTTGGGAATCATGGGCAACTTCACGTTGCTGGCAATCCCCGCCTTCGTGTTTATGGGGTCAATGCTTGAAAGCTCAGGGATCGCCGAACGCTTGCTCGAGAGCATGGGTCGCCTGCTGGGCCGCGTCCGCGGCGGACTGGCCCTCGCCGTCGTGCTCGTTGGCTCACTGCTTGCCGCCACCACGGGTGTGGTCGCCGCAACGGTCACCACCATGGGAATGATTTCCCTGCCGGCCATGTTGAAGGCTGGCTACGACAAAACCCTGGCCACGGGCGTGATCGTGGCGTCGGGAACCCTGGGCCAGATCATCCCTCCGAGCATCGTGCTCGTCGTCCTCGGCGATCAGTTGGGAATCTCCGTTGGAGACCTATTCATGGGTGCATTGCTTCCTGGACTGCTGATGGCGGCAGTGTTTGCGATCTACGTGCTGGTCATCAGTGCGATCAAGCCCGAGCTTGCACCTCAGCTCCCGCCAACTGAACTAGGCGCCACCCAGCCCCTGCAACTGGTGCAATCGATGCTGCCGCCTTTGTCGTTAATTCTGATTGTGCTGGGGAGCATCTTTTTCGGCATCGCCACCCCAACGGAAGCAGGCGTGATCGGCGCTATAGGAGCGATCCTTCTAGCCGCTCTCAATGGGGGCTTCAGCCGCAAGCAATTGTCCAAGGTGTGCGAAAACACCATGACCACCACGGCCATGGTGATGGCAATCCTGCTGGGATCCACCGCCTTCAGCCTTGTCTTCCGAGGAGTCGGTGGTGATCAACTCATTGCTGACGTCCTCCTCAACCTCCCCGGAGGTCGGGTTGGATTCCTGGTGTTCAGCATGCTGATCATCTTTTTGCTCGGCTTCTTCATCGATTTCTTTGAAATCGCTTTCATCGCTGTGCCGTTGCTGTTGCCAGCAGCAAGGCAGCTTCTCGGCCCAGATGCCCTGATCTGGTTTGGCGTGATGATCGGGGCCAATCTGCAAACGTCATTTCTCACGCCACCCTTCGGATTCGCGCTCTTTTATCTCCGCGGCGTCGCGCCCAAGGAGGTGAGAACCCGGGATATTTATCGAGGGGCCTTGCCTTTCGTGGGCCTGCAAGTGGGAGTTTTGGCTTTGATCATCGCCGTGCCTGGCCTCGTGGACTGGTTGCCGCGTCTCGCCGCTGCGATGGCACCTGGACCAGTGACCTGACGTTCTTCGTAGAGTTAGATGCCGCTTGTAACTGTTATGGCAACCTCCAGCTTGAAGCCATCAGTGACTGCGGCAAGCACCAGTCCAAGGCTGTCTCTTCAATCGGAAGTGATTGCTGCTGACAGCAGCACGATTCGCTCCCTCGACTGGGAGAGAAGTCGTTTCGATATTGAATTTGGCCTGCGCAACGGCACGACTTACAACGCCTTTTTGGTGCGGGGTGAACGCACCGCCCTGATCGATACGAGTCACGCCAAGTTTCGTGACACCTGGCTGCCGCTCTTGAAGGAGCAAATCGATCCGAAACAGATCGATTACTTGATCGTGAGTCATACCGAACCCGACCACTCAGGACTGATTGGAGACCTGATTGATCTGAACCCTGAGATCGAAATTGTTGGATCCAAAGTGGCGATTCAATTCCTGAAAGACCAGGTCCATCGGCCGTTTCGCTCCAGAGCCGTAAAAAGTGGAGAAGAGCTCGATCTCGGCATCAATCCTGAGAGCGGCGTGCAGCATCGCTTTGAGTTTTTAAGTGCACCCAACCTGCACTGGCCAGACACGATTTTTTCGTTTGACCATGGCAGTGGCATCCTTTACACCTGCGATGCCTTTGGGCTGCACTACTGCTCGGAAGACGTCTTTGACAGCGATCCTGGCGCCATCGCTCCGGATTTCCGTTTCTATTACGACTGCTTGATGGGGCCGAATGCCCGCAGCGTGCTTCAAGCCCTTAAGCGGATGGATGGTCTGCCCGAGATCAACACGATCGCGGTAGGTCATGGCCCTTTGCTTCGCCACCACCTCAGCCACTGGATCAACGATTACCGCGAATGGAGCGGGCAACGCAATAAAGGCGAAAGTTATGCGGCCGTCTGTTATTTGAGTCAATACGGCTTCTGTGACCGGCTCAGTCAGGCGATCGCCCACGGCATCGGCAAGACCGACGCTCAGGTTCAACTTGTTGATCTGCGCGCCACCGATGCCCAAGAGCTCACAGCCCTGATCAGTGAAGCCAAGGCCGTGGTGGTTCCCACCTGGCCAGCAAAGGCAGATGCTGAGCTGCAAAGCAGCATCGGGACCTTGTTGGCTGCCCTAAACGGCAAACAACTCGTGGGCGTTTACGACGCTTTTGGTGGAGATGACGAGCCGATCGATTCCGTGGCCGGACAGCTACGCAGTCAGGGTCAGAAAGAGGCCTTTTCCCCCCTGCGCATTCGCCAACTTCCTCAGGGTGGCGACTATCAGCGCTGCGAAGAATCAGGCACCGACCTGGGCCAGCTGTTAACGCGGGCCAAAACGATCGCAGCCATGAAAAGTCTGGACGGCGATCTCGACAAAGCGCTTGGCCGTCTCAGTGGTGGGCTTTATGTAGTTACTGCCAGCCAAGGCGAAGGCGACAGCCTGCGCCGTAGCGCGATGGTGGCGAGCTGGGTCAGTCAAGCCAGTTTCACCCCACCAGGCATCACCGTGGCCGTTGCCAAAGACAGGGCAATCGAGGCTCTGATGCAGGTTGGCGACCAATTTGTGCTGAATATCCTCCGCGAGGAGAACCATCAACAACTGCTCCGCCATTTTCTCAAGCGATTTCCACCCGGCGCTGACCGTTTTGCTGGCATCAACGTGCTCGAGGCAGAAGCGGAGGGCGGCCCCGTGCTCGGAGATGCACTGGCGTACTTGGGCTGCCGCGTGGAACAACGCATGGAAGGTCCCGATCACTGGGTGATTTATGCCGTTGTGGAACAGGGGAACGTCGCTGACGCCAATGCCATGACCGCCGTGCATCACCGCAAAGTCGGGAACCACTACTAATGGCGACATCCAACCTCGAGGCCCCCGTAGCAGTGAGCCGACAAGTGATCAGCCTGCCCATCGATGAAGGACTCACTTGCCTGCGGGGGCTGAGTCCTCAACGGCTCCGATTTGAATTGGAATATGCGCTGGAGCGGGGCAGCACCGCCAATAGTTTTCTGTTTGATGCAGGCACAGATTGCGAGGGCCAACATCAGACCGCACTCCTAGTGCATCCTCCAGGCAAGGCCTACGACAAGGCCTTTCTGCCTGCGCTTGCCGAGCTTCTTCCCGCCCAAACCACTGCACTCAAGGTTGTGGTTGGCCACGTGAACCCCAACAGGGTGGCCCTTCTCCGTGACCTGGCCAGTCTGTATCCCGAGCTCGAACTGATTGCCTCAAATGCTGGCGCCAAGCTCCTGGGGGAACTCTGGTCACAACGCAAACCTGTAGCGCCGGGACAGGAAAGCGATCAGCCAGCCATCCCAGACCTGCCACCCATCCAGGTGATCCGCCAAGAGCAAACCCAGCCTCTCAGCCATCGGCACCAGCTTCAACTCGTTCCCGCTCCCACCCCACGATGGCCGGGGGGTCTGCTGGCGTTTGAAGAGTCCATCGGCCTTTTGATGAGTGGCAAGCTGTTTTCGGCGCACATTTGCACCCATGAATGGGCTGAGTCCGGATGCAGCGCAACGGAAGAGGAGCGGCGTCACTTTTATGACTGCCTCATGGCTCCGATGGCCGGCCAGGTGGACTCCCTCGTGGAGCGCCTCGAAGAGCTGGACATCACCACGGTCGCACCGGGCCACGGCCCAGCAATCGACACAAGCTGGCGCAGTCTGTTCAATGACTACCGGCGCTGGGGAGAAAGCCAACAGCAAGCCAGCTTGTCTGTTGCACTGCTCTTTGCAAGCGCTTACGGAAACACAGCTGCCATCGCTGATGCCTTAGCTCAAGGTGTTGGTCGCACTGGGATTCGCATCACCAGTCTCAACTGTGAATTCACACCTCCCGACGAGCTGATCAACACGATCAAACAAGCAGACGGAATTTTGATCGGCTCACCCACGCTTGGTGGCCATGCGCCCACGCCGATCGTCTCTGCTTTAGGGACGCTCCTTGCCGAAGGAGACCGCAGTAAACCCGTGGGCGTGTTTGGCAGCTTTGGCTGGAGCGGTGAGGCCATCGACCTGCTGGAGAACAAGCTTCGTGACGGCGGTTTTCACTTTGCGTTCGACCCCATCCGGGTGAAGTTCAGCCCCGATGCAGCGATGATTCGAACCCTCGAAGAAACCGGCACCCAGTTCGGTCGCGAGTTGCATCGAGAGCAACGCAAACAACAACGCCGTAGCGGAGGCGGGCTCAGTGAAAGCCGCAGTGACCCTGCCGTGCTGGCCCTGGGTCGGGTCGTGGGGTCTCTCTGCGTTCTCACCGCGCGAAAGGGTGAACTCTCCGGCGCCATGATTGCGAGCTGGGTCACTCAAGCGAGTTTCACGCCACCGGGATTCACCGTGGCAGTCGCGAAAGATCGAGCCGTTGAGGCCCTCCTGCATATCGGCGATTGCTTTGCTTTAAACGTGCTCGCTGAAGGGCGCGAGAGCGGGCCCATGAAGCAATTTCTCCAACCGTTCGAACCGGGAGCCGATCGCTTTGCCGGACTGGAACTGAAGGCCAGTCCAGGGGAACAGCCCCTGCTGCCAGAGGCCTTGGCCTGGATGGAAGCAACAGTGAAACAACGCATGGAATGCGGGGATCACTGGCTGATTTACGCCGAGGTCTCCCATGGAGGCGTGCTCGACCCTGAAGGCGGTACGGCGGTGCATCAGCGGCGCAGCGGCGCGAACTACTAACGGTCTGCGCCAATCAGACCCACCAATCCGGAGCTCTAACTCATAGCGAGTATGAGATAGCGCTAGTATCAAATGATCGACCAGTGAACCCATGGATCTTTCCAAGCCTTCCACCCAGGCCAACATCGAAGCCGCCTTTGGCGGCGAAAGCATGGCCAATCGCAAGTACCTGTTCTTTGCCGATGTGGCCAAGAAGCTCGGCCGCACCGATCTCGCCAAACTCTTCCGCGACACCGCCGCTCAAGAAACAGAGCACGCGTTTGCTCACTTCCGCCTGCTCCATCCCGAGCTTGTGTTCAGCGACCCCAGTGCGCTCAGTGACGACGACAAACAGGCCTTGCTCACGCGCTGCCTTGAGCTCGCCATCGAAGGCGAAACCTACGAATACACCACGATGTACCCGGAGTTTGCTGAGCAAGCCCGCAACGATCGCGATCACGGAGCCGAGGCGGAGTTCAACGAACAGACCAGCGAATCCAAAGATCACGCCGGCATCTTTAAAACAGCTGCCAAGAACTTCGGGCTGCTCACGCCCATCGAACAGCACCATGCCGAGTCCTATGGCGTTGCCCTTGAAGCCCTGCAAGGCAAGGGCCAAGCGGGACAGGCCGAGGAGCCAGTGGCCGGCAAATGGATCTGCAAAGTGTGCTCGATGATTTACGACCCTGCAGAGGGCGATCCCGACTCCGGAATTCAGCCAGGCACCCCTTTTGAAGCGATTCCAGATGATTGGTCTTGCCCGATTTGCGGTGTTCGCAAAGCCAGCTTCGTGCCCTATCGGGAAGCGGAATTGAAATCCGCCTGACGCTCGCCCCAAGCGTGCAGATCATCCAGCCATGGCAATCACTTAAGCCCGAGGTCCGTCAACGTGTCTTCCACCCGTGGCGGAACCTGCGGGCTTACCAATACGGGAACGAACCGACCTGCGACGACACCATGGCCTGGGAGCAGAGACATCAGGCAAAATTCAGCGTGCATGGTGGAAATTCTGGGCATGAGCAAAGCAAAGACGAGCGATGTGTTGGTGATCAGCGCCAGCAACGGCGAAAACCTCAAGTTGGCCCAGCGCTTTGTTGAGACGGCAGGGACCATGGGCCAATCCGCCAACCTGCTCGATCTCACAACAATCGACCTGCCCTTGTTCACCCCCAGAGCTCAAACACAGGGCACACCAGAGGCCATTGCCCCGCTTGAGGCACAACTAATGGCCTCTCCCCGCTGGGTGATCTGCGCACCCGAATACAACGGTTCGATTCCGCCCTGCCTCACCAATGCCATTGCCTGGCTGTCTGTACAAGGCGATGACTTCCGGGCTCTCTTCAATGGCCGGCCGATCGTCATCGCCACCTTCTCAGGAGGCGGGGGAATGGAACTCCTTCTGTCTCTGCGCATTCAGCTCACGCACCTCGGCGCCGAAGTTGTAGGTCGTCAATTACTCAGCAATCATGCAAAACCGGCCAAAGACGAGAGCATCCAGGACCTTCTGCAACGCCTAGGACAAAAACAACCGATTCAATGACTCCGCCCGACAACACCAACCATCCCTCCCTGGTGTTTCGTCCAGCCCAAGAACGCTTCCACAGCGCTCTGGAGTGGCTCGAGTCCTGGCATAGCTTTTCTTTCGCGGGTCATCACGATCCCAACTGGATGGGATTCGGACCTCTACGCGTCATCAATGACGACACGATTTCTGCCGGTCGGGGATTTGGCATGCATGCCCATCGCGACATGGAGATCATCACGGTGATGATCGAGGGGGAACTCCACCACCAGGATTCGGCTGGAAACCACGGAGTCATTCAAGCTGGAGACGTGCAGCGCATGAGCGCCGGAACCGGAATCATGCACAGCGAAATCAACAAAAGCGAACAGGCTTGCCGGTTGCTGCAGATCTGGATCGAACCCAGCCTGCAAGGACTCGAGCCCGCCTATGAGCAAAGAAAGATTGCCCTAACCGATCAGAAATGGATCCCAGTGCTCGATCCCAATGACCGCACAGCGATGGCGATTGCGCGACCGATTCAGCTCTGGCGCCTACGGCTTGCCCAAGGCGAAAGCATCCAACTGCCAGAACTCACCCACCCAAAGGCCTGGATTCAGATGGTGAACGGCGCGATCTCAATCCCAAGCGGAACCGCTGCATCCCCATCAGAGCTTCATCAAGGCGATGGACTTGGGTTTCAACCAAGCCAAGCGGGCATCAGCCGAATCCATTCTTCGAGCAATCAAACCGACCTACTCCTGTTTGGATTGAACTCAATCGAGTGAGTATTGGTACATCAAGTCCAAAACCTTTGCTGTATCAAATGCCATCAAAACAGCCCTCATGCCACCATTCGCAGACTGGATGACTGAAGCGAAAGATCAAAAGCAATCAAACACTGACAATTAAAAAGCCAAATCTAAAGAAAATCAGTTGCTAGCACTTAATTTTGCTTTTACGCCTTGAAATAACTCACATAACTACCCATTAACCCCAGCTTCCATGGGATTTCTTGGCGAACCACAATTCGCAGTGCGCTACCGCGGATTCATTCTTTTGCAACAGCCGAATCAAAGTTGGCTGGTTCGACCAGAACGGAGCCCAATGCAACTGCTTCCTTTTAGGACAGCAATCTGTTCGATTGAAGATGCGAAATCTCTCGTGGACTGGAAGCTGAAATCCAGTCCAGACTTAATAGAAGTTGCTTAGCTAAATATCTGGTTTAAGCCGCTTGAGGAGGCGTTGGCGATCCATGGGGTTGCAAGGGCAAGACCAAGGTTGCCCAACGCTCCGGACGCTCGGGGCGTACTCGGCGGGAACGACGCACTCCAAAAGGAACGCGGACCACATTGGTGCCCTCAATCGCGAGCGTATGGCCTCGTCCTAGCGCTGCCTGCAGGCACTCGGGGATGTCAGGCAACTGCAGGGAATCTCCAGCTGCAGTTGGAGTAACCGATCGTTGACCGTGAATGTTGGAGATGTCGCTGCTCATGTTGTCCCCTAAGACGGAGCAATTGCCGAACAGTGTGCAAACAGGTCAGCAAGCGTGGTTGAAATCGAAACGTTTACTTCCGATTTCCGTGAACTTACCGCATCGCAACGGGTTCGGCCATCTCTTCAACGCTTGGACAGGTGCAAATCAAATTTCGATCACCAAAGGCGTTATCGATCCGTGCCACCGAAGGCCAAAACTTGTTGCTGACTTGCTCAGGCAGCGGAAATGCAGCCTGCTGCCGGCTGTAGGGACGATCCCAGCTATCAGCTGTGACCGAAGCCAGGGTGTGCGGGGCACGACGCAGAGGGTTGTTCTCCCGATCACTGGATCCGTCTTCGATCGCAGCGGCTTCAGCGCGAATGGCAATCATCGCGTCGCAGAAGCGATCCAACTCTTCCAAGCTCTCGCTTTCAGTGGGTTCCACCATCACCGTGCCCGCCACAGGCCAACTCACCGTTGGGGCGTGAAATCCAAAGTCCATCAAGCGTTTCGCCAGATCATCCACTTCCAATCCCGCGGTGCGCTTCAGCCCCCGCAGATCAAGGATGCATTCGTGGGCGACCAGCCCACTCTCGCCTCGAAACAGCACGGGGTAGTGCGCATCTAAGCGACTCGCCAAGTAGTTGGCAGAAAGAAGTGCAATGGCAGTGGCCTGACGCAGGCCATAAGGACCCATCAAACGCAAATACATCCAGCTAATCGGCAGGATGCCTGCACTTCCCCAAGGGGCAGCGGAAACGGCCTGGATGGCTTGATCTCCACCACAGGCCATGAAGGGATGTCCGGGCAAAAACGGCAGTAGATGGGACGCCACTCCAATCGGACCAACACCAGGCCCACCACCACCGTGAGGGATGCAGAAGGTCTTGTGCAAATTCAGGTGGCAGACATCAGCCCCAAACGAGCCAGGCCTGCAGAGCCCAACCTGCGCATTCAAATTGGCTCCATCGAGATACACCTGCCCTCCGTGCTCATGCACGAGCGCACAGATTTCACGAATACGAACCTCAAACACTCCATGCGTTGAGGGATAGGTGACCATCAAGGCCGCGAGGGATTCGCTGTGTTGCTCCGCTTTGGCGCGCAGATCCTCTACATCCACATTGCCTTCGTCATCACAGGCCACCGGAACGACGCGCATGCCAGCCATCACAGCGCTGGCTGGATTGGTGCCGTGGGCACTCGTTGGAATCAGGCAAACATTTCTGGAGGCCTCGCCACGGGAGCGATGCCAGGCACGAATGACGAGCAGACCTGCATATTCGCCCTGCGATCCTGCATTGGGCTGGAGCGACACTCCTGCAAAACCAGTGAGTGCAGCCAACCAAGTGGAGAGGTCTTCAACCATTCGCTGGGACCCCTGCTGCTGATCCAAAGGAGCAAAGGGATGCATCCCCGCAAACTCGCGCCAACTCACAGGCACAAGCTCTGAAGCTGCATTGAGCTTCATCGTGCAACTCCCTAAAGGGATCATTCCGTGCACCAAGGACAGATCCTTGCTCACCAAGCGCTGGATGTAGCGCATCAGCTCTGTTTCACTGCGGTAGCGGTGAAACACCGACTGTTGAAGCCAGGGGTCTCGGCGACAGGGAACATCATCCAAAAGTGGGTCGCAGCTCAGCTCACCGAGAGTCGAAGGGACGGGAGCCTCCACCGCTTGGGCCAACACTGCGATGAGACGCCTGATCTCATCCGAATCCGAGAGTTCATCCAGGCTGATTCCAAATCCCTGAGCGGTCTCGACTGAGGCGCCATCCGGCAAGACACGGAGATTGATGCCTTCACCTGCTGCCAGGCGATGGACCTGCGGAGCCATCGGTCCGTAAACATCAAAACTGTCAAAGCGAGGCTTCGCCTCAAGCGAATAGCCCAACAGACGCACCGCCTGCTCGAGCTGAAGCCGAAGTGCCACAAGTCTGTGGGCCATCGACTCCAGCCCCTCCGGTCCGTGATGGATGGCATAAAACGAAGCCATCACAGCCAGCAGCACTTGGGCGGTACAAATGTTGCTCGTGGCTTTGTCGCGTCGGATGTGCTGCTCGCGGGTCTGCAAGGCCAACCGAAACGCTGGCTGGCCATCAGCATCACGAGACTGGCCGACAATCCGGCCCGGAACCTGGCGGCGAAACGCATCGCGGGTGGCAAAAAACGCGGCATGGGGACCGCCCCCGCCCATCGGCACACCAAAACGCTGGGTGCTGCCAACGGAGATGTCGGCACCGAGCGCACCAACCGGTGCAAGCAGCACTTGGGCAAGGGGGTCTACCGCCACGGTGACAAGGGCACCGCTGTCATGGGCAGCAGCGATACAGGCGGACGGATCCCATAGCCGCCCACAACGGCCTGGCAGTTGAAGCAAAACCCCAAAGACATCGTCACCCCAGCGGAACGCCTCCGGCTCCACCACATCCAATTCCACCCCGATGGGAAGAGCCCTGGTTTGCAACACGGCCAATGTCTGGGGCAACACAGCGGCATCCACCAAAAAGCGCTTGGCCTCTGGCCGGCGGCAGGTGGACAAGCTCATCGCCATCGCTTCTGCGGCGGCAGTGCCTTCATCAAGCAGCGAGGCGTTAGCGATCGGTAAGCCGGTGAGCTCGCTGATCAGGGTCTGGAAATTGAACAGAGCTTCCAAGCGCCCCTGTGCGATCTCAGCTTGATAGGGCGTGTAGGCGGTGTACCAAGAAGGATTTTCCAGCACCTGACGCTGAATCACCGCTGGCGTCACCGTGTCGTAGTAACCCAAGCCGATCAGCGATCGCCTGAGCTGATTGGCGTCAGCCAAGCCTCTCAGCTCCCTTAATGCACTGGCTTCCGTGCAACCACGGGGAAGGGCCTCAACAGGGGGCAGTGAATCGAAAATATTGGCAGGAACAACCGCGCTCAAAAAAGCATCGAGATCCTCAAAACCAAGCGCCTTCAACATCCGTTGTTGCGCCTGCGCTCCGGGTCCGATATGCCGGCTTACGAATGGAGACAGTGGCTCAGCCACCGACGCGTCAGACGCACGCTGTTCAAGCAAGGTCAAAAGGCCGGTTGCGGAGAGGATGACTGTAAGGAAGTCCCCTCCGCATCGACGGCCCAAACAAGCTTCTGTTAGGCAGCTGCCACCTTGGCGGTGTAAGTCGCTGAATCCATCAACTCCTCAATCTGGGGAAGCTCAGACGGGCGAATGAGCAGAAGCCAACCCTCCCCGTGCGGATCGTTTTGAAGCTCCTCAGGGTTGGCCAACACCGCTTCGTTGCGCTGAACCACTTCCCCCGTGATCGGCGCGTACATCTCCTCAACGGCCTTCACCGATTCCACGGTTCCAAAGCTGGTTCCGCGGCTGAGCTCAGACCCCAGCTCAGGAAGATCCACAAATACAATGTCGCCGAGCTGATCCACGGCATAGGCGCTCAGGCCAACCCGCACGAACTCCGCTTCCTGCCGGACATATTCATGACTGTCGGCGAAGCGAAACTGGTCGGGAAAGTCGAAGGCCATCGGGCCGGGAGGTGCGGTTGTTATCCAGTCTGCGCCAGATCAACCCAACCTGCCGTCATCAGCGCGCAAAGGGCCCTAACAAGAGCCAGCTCAACGTGGGCGCGATGGGTTCCTCCTTGCACATAGAGATTGAACGGTTCGCGCAGGGGAGCGTCCGCAGAAAATTCACTGGTGCTGCCATCGATGAACGTGCCGCCGGCCATCACCAAATCACTGGCGTAACCGGGCATCGGCGCAGGCACTGGGTCGAGATAGGAGCCCACGGGTGAGATCCCCTGAAAAGCCCGACATATCAGTTTCAAGGCGTCTGGGTTTCCGATCTGCACCGCCTGAATGAGATCACTTCGGGGCTCCCCTGCAGAGGGCTGCACCGGATAGCCCAGATCAGCAAACACAGCGGCCACCAAATCCGCACCAATCAAGGCTTCCGCCACCATCTGTGGCGCAAGAAACAAGCCCTGCAACAGCAAGCGATGCAGGTCAAAACCGCTGCCGCCCTCGCTCCCAATTCCTGGGGCCGTCAGCCTGCAGCACGCCTGTTCCACCAAGGACGCCCGTCCTGCCACGTAGCCGCCTGCGGGCGCGATGGTGCCACCGAGATTCTTAATTAACGAACCAGCCACCAGGTCGGCACCAACCTCAGGAGGTTCCCGCTCCTCCACCAGCTCCCCATAACAGTTGTCGACAAAGCAAACGCAATCGGGCTGGCGGGCATGAATGCGTTCACAAAGACGTTCGATCGTGTGGATGGAAAGCGATGGGCGCCAGCTGTAGCCACAGCTGCGCTGAATCAACACCAACTGGCGAGGGATCTCTAAAGCCGTATCCAAAGCCGCTTCATCGACCGCTCCAGAGTCGAGCAGGGGAAGTTCTTCGTACTGCACTCCGAAGTCCCGGAGAGACCCCTGCCCCTCTCCTCTCAGACCAATCACCTCTTCAAGGGTGTCGTAGGGACGGCCCGTAATCGAGAGCATTCGCTCTCCAGGGCGCAACACCCCAAACAGAGCAGCAGCAATTGCATGGGTGCCACTCACAAATTGAAGTCGCACAGCCGCTGCTTCAGCGCCGAGCACCCTGGCAAAGACGCGATCGAGCACCTCGCGCCCCTGATCGCCATGGCCGTAGCCACTCACAGACGCGAAGTGCTGAGTCCCAACGCGCTCGGCAGCGAAGGCATTCAGCACCTTTTCCAGACGAATCGATACGCCCGCCGTGCGTTGCTCTGCCATGGGCCTGAGCCGATCTCTCGCTTGCCGAAGGCGCGCTCGCGCCCACTCCTCAGTGGCCTTTTCAGCCGTTGCGCCATCCCCAGGATTTGAAGCCATCTCTCCTTATTCGCACTTTTTGTGCTCAGTTCTTTTACATTCGCATCTTCCAACCGACTCAAGATTCGCCGATATCTCGTCGTCTGAATCTCTAGAACCGGTGCAAGGAGACTCTTTTGGTTACATCCACCCCGGCTGACGCCAGCACCAAACGCGAGCTGCGCATGCGCGCAGCCGTGATGGCACCGCGTCAGACGCTCCCCTCAACGCAGCGCCGCCTCAAAGGCGGGACCACCAGCTTCATGGTGGTGATCCACGTGCTGGCAACGGTGGCCTTACTCCCACGCTTTTGGAGCTGGCAGGGTCTGGTGGCCTTCGCCGTTCTGTATTGGATGACCGTGCTTGGCGTCACCCTGGGGCTGCATCGTCTTGTGGCGCATCGCAGCTTTGAAGTGCCTGGCTGGCTGGAGCGGGTTCTTGTGGTGATGGGCACCCTGGCTTGCCAGAGCGGACCGATCGATTGGGTGGCACTGCATCGCCACCATCACCGCTTTTCAGATCAACCGAATGATCACCACGATGCGGGACGGGGATTGTGGTGGAGTCACAGCGAATGGATGCTCCACGACATCCCTGCCTTGAAAGAGAAGCATCGCTATGCAGGCGATCTGCTGAGTGATCGTTTTTATGTGTGGCTCGACCGCTGGTTCCTCGTGCTCCAAATCCCACTGGGATTGGCTCTGTATTGGTATGGAGAATCAGCAGGTGTGCACGGTGGTGGCGTTGGTCTCGTTCTGTGGGCCATCCCCCTACGTCTCGCCGTTGTGTATCACGTGACTTGGTTGGTGAATTCCGCCACTCACGCGTTTGGCTACCGGAATTTCAACAGTCCTGATCTGTCACGCAACTGCTGGTGGGTGGCCGTGCTCTCCTTTGGAGAGGGCTGGCACAACAACCACCACGCTTATCCAGACAGCGCCCGCCATGGCTTGCGCTGGTTCGAATTCGACATCACCTGGATGCACATTCGATTGCTTCGCCGACTCGGACTCACGCGCAAAGTGCGACAAGCCCGCTACTCCGGCTGATCGCTCGATGCTGACTTGAGGGGGATACGACGCCGCAATTCATCAAGGAATGTGGCTGGCGTTTCCCCGTTTCGACCATCCAGAGCGAGATAGGTGGCATGGAGATCGAGAAACTCTCCATCAAGTTCCTCGGCTGAGTAATCACGCAGGCCCGCCATGACGGCGGCGAAGCGTTCACGTCGTTGCATTTTCCCGACTGGGTACGCGTTCATCAACTGATCGCGACACTGACGCCACGGCTGGCCGCGGCATAGACAATCCGCTAACGCTGCACTTAGGGAGGCTGCCTCTTGGGGATCAATGCGCCAATCGAAACCCGGTGGCAAAGGAGCGAGGCCTACAAAAATCTCCAATAACTGTCCTGCCCCCAGCGGTTTGCCGGTAGAGCTAACAACTGGCACAGCACTCACTTTGAGCACCTTGAGCAGGTCGGGATGCACCTCAGCGAGATGCTCTTGGATCGGATCCAAGCCTGCATCGAGGATTGCATTGGCCTGTCCAAGCGCCAGGAACACTTCGGGGCCAGGAGAGGCGAGCTTGCCGTTGCGCAAGTTCGAAATTTGGGAGTTGTGCACACGACCGAGATCGAGGGCATCCGCTAGGGCAGGCAACACCTTGTGAGACCAGCCATTGCGCTCGTGCCAAACGTGGATCAAGTGCGCCATCGCCCGACGGCCCTCGTCGAGCCGATCCCGGTAACCCTTGGTCACATGATCAGAAACGACTTCTCCCTTCGTCACTTGATACGGATCCTTATTGGGTGTAAATTATGGACATCAAGCGGATTAGGCATGGTTTCAAGCACGATTAGAACTCCGTCGCCACCCAGTCGGCCGGCAGCTTCGCACCTGGCAGTGGCTCAGGCAAGCCTTCTTCATCGTCCGCGCAAGGGCGAGCCTGCAACCAGCCCGAAAAATCACCAGCATTCTGTCACGATTGGATTCATGATCGTGATCCACGCCCTCGCGGTTGTGGCCCTTCTGCCTGGCTTCTGGAGCTGGCCTGCTGTGACCAGCCTGTTGGTTCTGTACTGGGTTACAGCCTGCCTGGGCGTCACCCTCGGCTATCACCGCCTGCTGACTCACCGCTCCTTCCGCCTACCCCTTTGGCTGGAACGATTTTTTGCCACCTGCGGCGCCCTGAGCTGCCAACACGGTCCAATCGACTGGGTGGGGCTACACCGGCATCACCACAAGTTTTCCGATACGGATGCAGATCATCACAACAGCCATCGCGGCTTCTGGTGGAGCCACATGGGTTGGATGTTCCACCCGATCGAGGCCATGCCTGCAGTGCCTCGCCTCACCGGCGATCTCGTGAGTGATCCCTATTATCGCTGGCTGAATGCCCACTTCCTCTGGCTCCAGCTCCCCCTCGGTTTGCTGTTGTTCTGGATTGGCACCGCTACGGGTGCCGGCGGTTGGGCCTTGGTGTTGTGGGGCATTCCCTTGCGCCTGGTGGTCGTCTATCACGTCACCTGGCTTGTGAACTCCGCCACCCATTGCTGGGGAAACGTTGTCTTCGACAGCGGTGACGAATCACGCAACAACAAATGGGTCGCGGCGCTCACCTTCGGCGAGGGCTGGCACAACAATCACCACGCCTTCCCCCATTCCGCACGTCACGGCATGCAGCCGGGTCAAATCGATCTCACCTGGGAGCACATCCGTCTCTTGCGCGCCTTAGGGCTCGCAACCAAGGTGCGCCTACCGGTCGCGTCGTAAACTTCGCAATCGCTTCTCATCGTCAACCTCTTCTAAATCGCCATGGCCAAGCGCGTACAAGTCGTACTCAATGAGGACATCCTCAGCCTGGGCCGCAATGGCGATCTGGTTGACGTTGCCCCCGGATACGCACGCAACTTCCTGCTTCCCTTCGGCAAAGCTGTTCCCGTCACCCCCGCGGTGATGAAGCAGGTGGAGCATCGCAGGGCCAAGGAGGCCGAGCGCCAGGCCACCCTCAAGCAGGATGCCGTGGCGTTCCGCACCGCTCTCGACACGATCGGGCGCTTCACCGTGAAGAAGCAAACCGGTGGAGACGACGTGCTGTTTGGCACCGTGACCAATGGCGATGTCGCCGAAGCGATTGAATCGGCCACGAAGAAAGAAGTGGATCGCCGCGATATCACCGTTCCCGATATCCATCGCACGGGTTCTTACAAGGTGCAGGTGAAGCTGCACAGCGAAGTCACAGCGGAAATCAACCTCGAAGTTGTGAGTTATTGATGCTTGGCATGGGCTTCACGGCCAGCCAGAGTGTGATGACTTAACGGCGCCAGTTCACTGCCATGGTGAGTGTCTCCCAACCTGATCACAGCGCGAGCGAAGGTGGGGGACAGCGGGGCTACGGCAAGGGCCGTCAACGCGACGAACCCAATTTTGAAGCCCTCCCCGACTCGCTTCCGCCCCAGAACCTGGAAGCGGAAGAAGCGGTTTTAGGTGGGATCTTGTTGGATCCCGACGCGATCGGCCGGGTTGCCGACGTGCTCCAACCTGAGGCGTTTTATCTAGGAGCCCACCGGGAGATCTTCCGCACCGCGGTGATGCTCCATAGCCAGGGCAAACCCACCGATCTCACGGCGATGACCGCCTGGCTGGCGGATACGGGATCGCTCGAGAAGGTTGGCGGTAGCGGCCGCTTGGTGGAGCTGGTGGAACGGGTGGCATCCACGGCCTCGATCGAACAGGTGGCCAGGCTGGTGATGGATAAGTTCCTGCGCCGGCAGCTGATCCGGTCCGGCAATGAAGTGATTCAGCTGGGCTTTGACCAAAGCCTACCGATGGAGCAGGTGCTGGATCAGGCCGAACAGAAGATTTTTGCCATCAGCCAGGAGAAACCGTCGAAAGGGCTCACACCCACCGCCGAAATCCTTACCAGCACCTTCAACGAGATCGAAAGCCGCTCGCTTGGCACCTCGGTGGCAGGCATTCCGGTGAACTTCTACGACCTGGATGCGATGACCCAAGGCCTGCAGCGCAGTGACCTGATTATCGTGGCGGGCCGCCCAGCGATGGGCAAAACCTCGATCGTGCTCAACCTCGCCAAAAACGTGGCGCAATTGCACAATCTTCCGGTGTGCATGTTCAGCTTGGAGATGAGCAAAGAACAGCTCACCTATCGCTTGCTCTCGATGGAGGTTGGCATCGAGGCGGGAAGGCTGCGCACCGGCCGGCTGCAACAGGAGGAATGGCCCTTGCTGGGCCAAGGCATCAACACCCTTGGGCAATTACCGATGTACATCGATGACAAGCCCAACTCCGGCGTGCTCGAGATGCGCTCGCTCTGCCGGCGGCTGATGGCCGAACAGGGAAAAGAACTGGGCCTGGTGGTGATTGATTACCTGCAGCTGATGGAGGGTTCCAGCCCCGACAATCGCGTCCAGGAGATCTCACGGATCACCAGGGGGCTTAAGGGCATGGCACGCGAACTGAATGTGCCGGTGATCGCCCTCTCCCAGCTCAGCCGAGGGGTGGAATCACGCACCAACAAACGCCCCATGCTGAGCGACCTGCGGGAATCGGGATCGATTGAGCAAGACGCCGATCTTGTGCTGATGATCTATCGCGACGAGTACTACAACCCGGAAACCCCAGACCGAGGCATCACCGAAGTGATCGTGACCAAGCATCGAAACGGCCCCGTTGGCACCGTGAAACTGCTGTTCGAGCCTCAGTTCACTCGCTTCCGCAACCTGGCCGCATAATCCAATCGAGCCGCTCTCAAGGAAGGCTGTCAGCACATCGGCTGGTTTGATCCGAATCGTGCAAGAAATAGACGTCCTCCCCCATTTGGGGGATACACCTTGAGGCAACACTTCTGAGAATGAGCTGAGAAGACAATTAGAGCTTGCAACCATCCTCGGCGCTGCTGAAAAGAGACCTTGGCCTAGGGCGGGGAAGCCAGAAGGCAGATACCCCTTCAACCGGAATCTGCTTGAAGTGGCCTTGTCTCGAGCTGGCGCGGAGTTTTGAAGAACAGAACGGCGCACTTCGCAAGGAGTCTTAACCGTGGCTTTCAGTCAAATCGGAAGCAATATCACTGGAGATGGAGCATCCCATTACTTCGGAAGAGGCGTTTCTCTCTCAAGCGATGGAACAGTCGTAGCGATTGGAGCAAGCAATGGAAACAGCACAGGCTATACACAAATTTATGCATGGAATTTAGCAACATCTTCGTGGCAAAAACGTGGCAACAATATTAGTGGGGAAGGCAGCCGAGATTTTTTCGGATCCGCAGTTTCGATCTCAAGTGATGGGAATACCGTTGCAATTGGTGCGAAAAATAATGATGACAAAGGAACCAGATCAGGACATGTTCGCATTTACAATTGGGATGGCTCTGCCTGGATACAACTTGGCAGCGATATTCAAGGGGAAATCGCTGAAGACAAAAGCGGCACCTCCATCTCGCTCTCAAACGACGGCAGCATTGTTGCCATTGGTGCACCACAAAATGATGACAATGGAAACAACTCAGGACATGTTCGCATTTACAACTGGGATGGATCTTCCTGGGTAAAACTTGGCGACGATATTGACGGAGGATCGTCCTTTGACTTCTCCGGGGAGTCAGTTGCACTCTCCGAAGACGGTCATACCGTTGCAATAGGATCAGCAAACAGCGATCAGAACGCAGACGACACAGGGCATACAAGCATTTACAACTGGAATGGCTCTGCCTGGATACAACTTGGCTCAGACATTATTGGCGAGGCCACAAATGACCATAGCGGTGGCAGCAACAATATATCTATCTCCAATGATGGAACAATTGTTGCTATTGGCGCGATCAGCAATAACGGCGATACCGGCCATACACGTATCTACGAATGGGACGGCTCGAGCTGGAGCCAACTAGGCGGCGACATCGATGGTGAAACGTCCGATGATCTAAGCGGCCGATCCGTTTCCTTATCAGCCAATGGCGAAATTCTAGCCATCGGCGCAATGAACAATGATGGCGGCGGATCTGATTCAGGTCATGTACGTATTTATCGATTAGTCAGCGGCAATTGGGTCAAGATCGGAGACGATATCGATGGATTAGGAAATAACGACAAGACAGGAATCTCAGTCTCACTTTCCGAAGATGGCAACACATTGGCCATTGGATCCGGCGCTGCCAGTGGTGGGGGGAACGAATATGTACGTATTTTCGATCTAGGCCTCGATGTAACAGCACCTACCTTTTCCTCCGCTGCTACCTCCACTGACGGCAACACCGTTGTTCTCACCTACAACGAGGCCCTCGATTCCACTACCGCTGCTTCCTCCACTTTCGCCGTCACAACCGGTGGCTCCGCTAATGCCGTCACTGGCGTTGCAATCGACGGTTCCACCGTTGTTCTGACCCTCACCGACACCGTCAAAAACGACCAGACCGTCACCGTTTCCTACACCGATCCATCCGGAGCCAACGACGCCAACGCCATTCAAGACAGCTCTGGCAATGACGCCATTTCCATTTCCGACCAGGCCGTTACCAATAACTCCACCGTTGCTGGTGGTGATGAAAACGGCGTCACCATTATCCAAACAGGAACAACAGACGGCTCCGGCAATCTCCTCACCACAGAAGCCGGCGGCATCTCCAGTTTCACCGTCGTTCTCAACTCTCAACCAACTGCAGATGTCACTGTCTCGTTCACAGGTAACGACACCACAGAGGGCTCACTAAGCGGCACAACCCTTAGCGAAACCAACACACTCACCTTCACGGCAGCCAACTGGAATACAGCTCAAACCGTCACCGTTACTGGCATTGATGACTCCATCGTCGATGGACACATCACCACCACACTCACTGCCACCGCCAACAGCGCCGGCGGTTACAGCGGTGAATCAACGACAACAACCATTAAAAATACTGACAACGACACCAACAGCATCACTATTGAGCAAACCGAGAATTCTCAGACAGAAAAAATCAATGTCCCTAAAGATTTAAATCAATCCTTTGACCTAGACCAAACGGGCACAACCACGTCAATACCTATCCTAACGAATAAGGAGAGCAATCAATTGCTTACTACACTTGGCTCGGATATACTAACAAATTATTATGAATTTCAGCCAAAGACATTATTTGCCCAATACAATTCATTATTGGGAGATAGCGGTGGCGGTGGCGGCTAAATCCCCAAGCCATCAAGCGACGGCGGAACTAGCCAAGAAAGAGGAGTAAGAATTATTGCCAATTCTTTCTGCTCGACATTAGACGACAGCATCATTCAGCATGATGCATCAACGAATGACACATTTTTTGTAGTCCTCACAGGTGCGCCGACCAGTGGTGTCAAAGTTTCCTTAAAAGTACCAGACTCGCTCCAGGGAATACTCTCAATTGATGAATTACATTTCACATCAGAAAATTGGAATATACCTCAAAAAGCTACATTCTCGCCAGAATCCTTAAGGGCATCAACCAAAGACGAAAGATTTAAACTTATTGCCATAGCAAGCCAAGAAGGCGGATACACGGGCACAGAGCAAGATTCAGCAATTTTCAACAACTCAGAAAAGTCAATCAAGCAAGCATCAACAGAAATCAAACGCGCCGAAAACCCTAAAGAAGATCTTGTCAACTTAGACGTCGAAAGAATAACTGTTCACGAAGAGTTAAGCCCTATGTTTACGATTCTACGAATCATATCTTTCCCAGCGGTCGTCTTTATAAGTTTTGTCCTAAACAGCATTTAGAGATTTCAATCAGATATTCCTCCATCAAATCAATCCATAGATCAAAATAACAAACATCAGCAAACTTCTACATTCCAAACAAAACCGATTGAGGCCAATCATTTGAATGGAATCGGGAGTGAATCAGATTTCCACTTAGCTAACAGCAGTCAAGATCACGCAAGCGCTAGCTCACTCCTATTAGCTCAAATGAGCCAGGCCACTGATTGTTATTTTTAAGGATGAAGCCGCCAGACTGATAAGCAAATGCGGCATAGATTCAAATTAACGATTCACCTAGCCCCTAACTCTCCATTCCTAGCTCTACCTACTAACAGAATCTTTTGCCAAGACAGATTCTCCCAAAGGCCAAAGCACATTTAGGTTTTAACTGAGTTGCGCATAATCACGTATCAATCGTGCAAGCAGAGACTTCAGCCACTCACTATCCCACCAGATGATTGGGATAATGAACTGATGATCGTCAGCACTGCCCCCACCGAAGTCTTCGACGTGATCGTCGTAGGGGGCGGTCATGCCGGTTGTGAAGCAGCTATTACGGCTGCTCGCTTAGGGCTGAATACAGCCCTGTTTACTCTCAATCTCGACCGGATCGCCTGGCAGCCCTGCAATCCTGCCGTTGGCGGTCCGGCCAAAAGCCAGCTTGTCCATGAAGTGGATGCCCTTGGTGGCGTGATCGGCCGCCTCGCTGATGCCACCGCCATCCAAAAGCGGGTCTTGAACGCCAGCCGCGGCCCTGCGGTTTGGGCCCTGCGTGCCCAGACCGACAAACGCCATTACTCCCGGGAGATGCTGAAGCTGCTGCATCACACCCCCAACCTGGCCCTGCGCGAAGCGATGGTGACGGGACTCGAGGTGGATGGAGATCCCAATCAACCGGGCAGTGCCCGAACCACAGGAGTTCGCACCTACTTCGGCAGCGTCTACGGCGCCCAAGCCGTGGTGCTCACAGCTGGCACCTTCCTTGGCGGCCGCATTTGGGTGGGCCATCAATCGATGTCTGCCGGCCGTGCAGGCGAGCAGGCCGCTGAAGGATTAACCGACGCCTTGACGCAGCTGGGCTTCCAGACCGATCGGCTCAAAACCGGCACCCCTGCCCGCGTTGATCGCCGCAGCATTGCGCTCGACCAATTGGAAGCGCAACCCAGCGATGCCGCCGATCGCTTTTTTTCGTTTGACCCAACGGCCTGGGCCAGCGGCGAACAGATGAGCTGCCACATCACCCGCACCACAACAGCAACACATCAACTGATCAAAGACAACCTTCATCTCACCGCGATTTACGGCGGCATCATCGACAGCAAAGGCCCGCGCTATTGCCCCTCGATCGAAGACAAGATCGTGCGTTTTGCCGACAAAGACTCCCACCAAATCTTCCTTGAGCCAGAAGGACGCGACACCCCAGAGATTTACGTGCAGGGGTTTTCTACGGGGTTGCCAGAAACGATCCAACTGGAACTGCTGCGCACCCTCCCAGGCTTGGAGCAATGCGTGATGCTTCGGCCGGCCTATTCCGTTGATTACGACTACCTGCCAGCCACCCAACTCAAACCCTCCCTAGAAACCAAACGCGTACGGGGTTTGTTTAGTGCCGGGCAACTCAACGGCACCACTGGATACGAGGAAGCCGCGGCCCAAGGCCTAGTGGCTGGCCTCAATGCCGCCCGCTTGATCGGAGATCAGGAGCCCGTGCACTTCCCCAGAGAAAACAGCTATATCGGCACGATGATCGACGATCTGGTGAGCCAAGACTTACGGGAGCCTTACCGGGTGCTGACCAGCCGCAGTGAATACCGCTTGGTGCTGCGTGGTGATAACGCCGACAGGCGTCTCACCCCCCTGGGCCGTGAGCTTGGACTGATTGACGACCGGCGTTGGCAGCTGTTCAACGACAAGCTCCAGGCGATGGAAGACGAAAAACAACGCCTTGAGACCGTTCGCCTCAAAGTCAGCGACCCAGTCGCACCAACCGTTGAGAAAGAAAGCGGAGCTCCAATCCGAGGTTCGATCACACTCGCGGATCTCTTGCGTCGATCAGGCGTCCATAGCTCTGATCTCGTACGCCATGGCCTCGCCGATCCCGAACTTCCCCTCGCGGTGCGTGAGGGCGCGGAGATCGACATTAAATACAGCGGCTACCTGCAGCGCCAGCAACAACAGATCGACCAAGTCAAACGCCAAAGCCTGCGCAAACTCCCCGCCGATCTTGATTACGCCAGCATCGGCACCTTGTCGCGAGAGGCACGCGAAAAGCTCACTGCCATTCAACCCACCACGTTGGGGCAGGCCACACACATTCCTGGGGTCAGCCAAGCAGATCTCACAGCCCTGCTGCTTTGGCTGGAGCTACAAAAGCGTCGATCCCAAAAGAGTGAAGGCCTCGCCAGCAGCGCCAACTCTCGATAACTTTGCTTCAACCAAAGGTTTGCAGTGCCCTCTCGCCTCTCCACATCCACGGCGTATTGGAATCTGCGCGCTGAGCAGGTGATGGATCAGGTCTTTCACGAGGCAGTGCCTGCGCTGAAGGCCGTTGAGATTCAACTGGAACCGGCACCAGATCCAGCCAATCATCCCGTTGCGGATCCTCTCCAAACAACGCCTCGCAGCCCGCAGCCGTGGCAGCAGCTCACCCTGATCGGCGTGACGCTCGGAGCCCTGCTCTGTAGTGCTTGGTTGGCTCGCAGTTGGCAGCTCTCCGAGCAAGCCCTCTATCGCGAGCGCAATCTGGCTCTTACGGAAAAGCTCAAAGCAAGCGCCACCCCTACTCCCGCTCCTTCTGCGTCTCCCAAACCAAAACAACCTGAGGTGGTTGCAACCCTTCCCAGCCTTGAACCGCTAACGCTGCCGCTCAGTGCAGCGATTGCGCCTGTCACAGCCTTATCCGACCCCTCCCCATCCAACTCAGAGGCAAGTGCTACAGCGCCAGCTCCGATGAGCCAGCCGGCTCTCGTGGGAGTTGTGCACGCTGAAGTGGGGGGTTCAGCCATCTTCCAACTAGACAATCAATCGCTCTCTGCAACGCCTAGCGAAAGCATCGGCAACAGTGGCTGGTCCTTGTTGAGTATTTCTAGTACCGGTGCCGTGATTGAACGCAACGGTGAACGCCAATACCTCTCGATCGGAGGTGCCTTCTAAATAGGAAGATCCAATCAACGATCTGCTAATTGCCTCTAGCGAAGAGAGTCTCTGAAAGGAACTCTTCGCCACTCATAAGGCCTTGGATCGACTGTTTTGCAGAGTTGCATTCTCACAAATGAGAGATAAAAAGAATCGATTGTGCTTGCAGACATGCATCGACAAATATCCGCCTCATTGTTGATCGCCATTCTTGCCAGTACCCATGCCGATGCCAAACCTTCAAGACCAAGGGATACTCCAATACTGACGAGCGTCTCAAACATTGCACTTCTAGGTCTAAAAGTGAGACCGCTTCCTCAACGCTTATGGCCAATCAGACGTGGAGAGAGAATCAGACTGCAATACCCACTTCCTAATCTTGCCCAGGAAGTAAGCCCTTACGGTTGGCGATTTTCAGACCATCGAAAGAAGTGGCGCTTACATACAGGGCATGATTTAATCGCACCCGCTGGCACAGGAGTCTTGGCGGCACTTTCTGGAAAAGCACTAATGGTGCAACCCATTTCTGGATATGGACTCACGGTCTTGCTGGATCATGGCAACGGCTGGCAAACGCTCTACGCGCATTTACTTAGCGCTCGAATCAGGCCAGGCCAACTCATCCAAACCGGAGGCCTGCTGGGGAATGTAGGGAAAAGCGGCCATGCCAGCACCGCTCATCTCCATTTCGAACTCCGTCGATTCAAAAATGGGCAGATGATGGCGATTGACCCTGCCCCACTTCTGAATCAGAACGCATTTCGTTGAGTCAATGTACCCAGGGAAAGACTGGTAGCTGACGCCTAATTAGACATTTATAAATTTAGATCGGTAAATCAAAGTGTAGAAACATTGCCATAAGCCTGCAAAAGCTGGGGGACTGAGCCTGCCTACCGAGAACTTCATGAAGTTGAGTGAAATCAGCGATGCGAAGGCGCCTGATGATTGATTCATGAAACACGTCTCAATATTGGAGCTCGAGATTCCATTTAGATTTTTTGGAGCGTTAGTCGTGGGTTCTGCCCTAATGATCATGGCTCGTTCTTTTAAAGAAGCTGCATTACTTGGCGGAACCTTTCTCTGCGGACTTGGCGCCCTTGAGCTAGCCCTTCGCTTCAGTGGTTACTGAACTGATATCAATCCAACCGCCAGCAAAGCGGATCACCCGCGGCTCTGCTCGTCTTCGCCCAAGCTAAGGCTGGTTAGGGTGCGCAAAATTTCACTGAAGCAGCAGGGTTTGCAACGCAAAGCTTCCAACATCAATCTCCCATCCGTGGCGGTGGGAGGTGCCTCCTGACATCACCCTCAGAGCTGGCATTGTCGTCTGGGCTCATGCCATCTCCCACTTGTTTATGGGAGGCACCGGCCGCAACGGTTGCGGCCGGTGATGACCCAGGAGAATTACCCGGTCCCTGGAGACTGATGCTCCTCGGAGATGGCAGTCCAACCCGTCACCTGCGCCTGCTGACAGGACATCCCGTAGCCGTGGAATTAATTGCCATGGCAGCAGAAGCAGGGGGGCAAACTTCCGCCGGCTGCCCGCGCGAAGTGCAAGAACTCACGCCTCCCTTGCTCCGCCGGCAGGTCTGGTTGAACTGTGGTGAGCAAACCTTGGCGTGGGCTGAAAGCTGGTGGAACCAAGACGAAGCCAACCAGCACCTGCAAGACAGAAACCTGCCGATCTGGCTCAGCCTCACGCAGGGCCGCTCTGAGCTGTTTCGCGAAGTGGATGGTTTAGCCCTCGTCCATGAACCTTGGCTTGAAAACCGGTTTGGCTACTCGGGACCGTTTTGGAGTCGCCACTATCGATTTTTTCGGCAGGGACGGGAGCTCACGGTGATTCGTGAAGTCTTTAGCCCTGCCTTGGAAGAATGGCTAGGAGCCAATCCACGCCAACCCCTTCATCTTTCTAGATGAAGAAAGCCAGCGTTTTTTCACATTCGTGCTTATCGACTTGCCGAAGCTCTTGCGATCGAGACCATGTCGCTAGTTGCGATGGTTTTATGACAAGTTCCCAGTGGCTAACCCTGTCCGACCTCGGACGCAGATTTGGGCTTTCAGCCAAACATTGCGGCCACGCTCTCGATCATCAAGGATGGCGCGACTGCAACGGACATCCAACGCAAGCGGCGATCACAGCAGGTGCTGCCCAGCGCCACAACACCCATCACCACAGCCCCTCAAACCGCTGGAACGCTGATATCTGCGCAACTGTTATCTCCTCCCACGGCCATCACCCCATCAATCGCAGCGAACAGGTTGCGCAGTGGGTGACATTGCTAGAAGCCATGGAAGAAGGATCAGCATCGGTCTCCACCAGCCCGGGGCAAATGGCCGAAGATCTGCCATTGGATCTGATCGAAGAGGTGAACCTTCAGCTCAGCCACCGAGGCTGTCGCTTTCAGGTTCAACGCTTAGAAGAGAGCAACAGCCTCTAATCACCCCAACCGGAGACCTTCAGCCTGGCGTCGCGCCTTATCGAGTTGCTCCTTCAGTAGGTCTTCATCGGTATGGCTGAGGTTGGTATGAATCAACCGCGCATGAGGTGCGTGGCGACGCAAGCGCTCGATCACACGATCGGGCGTGGCCTCCCTCACTAACAACGCCAAAGCGGCACTGCCCTCAGGAAGGGTTTCCGCGAGTTCTTTGAGGAAGTTGTCATTGATCCCCATGTCATTGAGCGATCCAGAGGCGGCCCCTGCGCCCGCGCCAACGGCGAGACCTAGCAAAGGATTGGCAAACACCAAACCGATCAACAGCCCCCAGAAGCTGCCTCCCATTGCTCCAGCCGCGGTCATGTTGATCGCCTGACGTAGGTGCACATGACCGTCTTCTCCATGCTCAAGCACCACCGCATCCTCAAGAGCGATCAAATGCTCTTGCTGGATTGTGACCAACTCGCGACGAACCTCCTCCGCTTCTTGGGCTTTTGGAAAGCCCACAACCACCAAATTGCTCATACAAAAAAAGTATTTTTAGAAGATTAGAGATCAATCGTTCCAGCGATCAGTCACGTCTTCTGCTGGAGCGTGGCAATGGGCGTCTGGATGGGCCTGAGCCACGGGAGACAGGTTGGGTTGCAGGCGCTGCTGATGGTGGCACTGCAGATCGGGACCACCTCTCGACACGGAAGCTTTCGTCATCAGGCCAGCTGTCGTCCCCCCCCCCATAGGTGGACTCAGGCTCAGGAGGCACTGGCGCAACAAGCGGCTGCCGGCGTGAAATCGCATCGAGAGGGCGCTTACGACTTGATCTCGCAGTTGCAGTTGCATCGGCCCGCTGAGGCGGTTCAACCGGATCCCTCCAGTCTTCTTCTTCGTCCATCAGCCAATCGATCTTGTCGCCAACCCAGCGGCCCACTGATTCAAAATCCATTGAGGGACGTGGACCTGCGGCAGGGCGTCGACCAGGTCGCGTGCCGGCAACACCATCCACCAGTTGACGACCGGTTTCAAGCCACTGATCGAATCTCCGATCACCCACATCATGACTGCGCTGCCCCTGACTGCGCTGCCGCGGTTGAAAACGTCCATCCATCTGTTGACCTTAACGACGCCGCTGCTGCAGCCAACGCTCCCTTTGCCAACCGATTAACGCGATCGACACCCCACCAGCTTCTAGAACCCAAAGAAACAAATCCATCTCAATCCTGAGCGGGGGCAGGTACATAGCTGAGTAGACAACTCACATGCCAGTGACCGTCATGATGCCGATCACAGCACAACCTGCAAGCGGCTTGCCTGACCCGGCGCCGATAGGGGGTCCTCTGTCCACACGTAGGGCAGATGGCAATCCAGCGAGGGGGACTCTGCTGAACTGGAAAACGATGGCGAATGCTCACCTTGAACCGGGTTTGTGACGCATTAATCATCTCCATCTGGGCCCGAAAGCAAGGGCCATGGCTCTCCCGTTGACCCAAAACAAGATCCACCCAGGCGTGGATCATTTCATGACAAAGGGTGCTCTCGGTCGCGCAGCGAGGCAAAGGATCGAGCAAGGGTTTTGAGAGCACGATCTCCCGTCCAAGCGGCGGAGCCACCGCCGGGCCTCGGCGGTAAAAGCCAGCCGTCTTGCGCATCCGTCCATCACTCCAGCGCAAGGCGACAAGGGGTCCAGTGCCCCGCACCAAGCAGCCATCAAAGTGTTCTCGATTGAGCCTGTGAAACAACGGCAGCAGTGGCTCGAGGGGCATGGGGACTGCGAAAAAAGCCAAACAGGACGAAAGCCGGCCCAGTCTGCCTCGTTCCTGCATCCAGTCAGTCAGAATCTGCACTCATTCGGATGCACCCGATGGAACTGGGCTTGGTTCGCGAGATCGGTAGCAAGGCTTTATTAGCCGGTGGTGGAGCGCTGCTCCTCTACTGGACATTCACGGCGGTGAAGCTCGTGCTGAGCGCCCGTGGCATTAATCCGCTGATTAAGCAGTTCTTCACGCAAGTGGCAGCGGGCAGAATTGATGCCGCTTATTTGCTCACCACCAAGAATTATCGCCAGCATGTGAACCGTAAGCAGTTCATTCGCTACCTGGCTGGTTTGAAGCTGAATCGCTTCCGCAATCTCAAATCTGGTCGCCCGAGGCTGCAGGAAGGCAACATCATCCTGACCGTGAAATTGATCGCAGAAGACAAAGAAGAGATGCCTCTGGATTTCACCTTTATCAAGTCGGATGATTCTTGGAAAATCGAGCGAATCGTCGCCGTGAACAACTGAGTCCGAGGCGTTGAGCAGCTCTCAGCCGCTGAAATCGTCGAGTAGCTCTCAAGCGCGAGCGGAAGAATTGCGGCGTCTGCTCAATCGGGCTGCTCACGCTTATTACGTGCTCGACGCTCCGGACATGGAAGATCCGGTCTATGACCAGCTCTACAGGGAGCTCCAAGAGTTAGAGCAGCAAGATTCAACATTGGTCAGCGCAGACAGTCCCACCCAGCGCGTGGGTGGGCGCATAGCTGAGGGATTCAGCAGCGTGCCCCACAGAATTTCCCTGTTCAGCCTCGACAATGCGTTTAACCATGACGAGCTTCATGGCTGGTATGGACGCTTGCTCAAGGTGCTTGATCGCGCACCAGCAGAAGGATCTTCACCGCCGGCTCTGGCGATGGTGGGAGAACTCAAAATCGATGGCAACGCCCTCGCACTGAGCTACGAAAAAGGCATGCTCGTTCGGGCCGCAACGCGCGGGGACGGTGAGCAGGGAGAAGAGATCACCGCCAACGTGCGCACCATCAGCTCCATCCCCTTGCGCTTGCACCTCGAACCGGCACCCGCCTGGGTGGAAGTGCGTGGAGAGGCCTTCATCCCCGATGCCACCTTCCATGCCATCAACAACGAACGCCTAAGTCGCGACGAATCTCTGTTTGCCAATCCCCGCAATGCCTGCGCTGGAACGTTGCGCCAACTAGATCCAAGCGTTGTTGCCTCCAGACGGCTGGACTTTTTCGCTTACACGCTGCACCTCCCCGACGATTGGCAAGGGCGCAGACCACTCACGCAGTGGGATGCCCTGCAATGGCTAGGAGATGCGGGATTCAAGGTGAATCCAAATGCAGGTTTGTTGCCAGATCTTCAAGCGGTGGAGCAGTTCTTCGACACTTGGGACACGGAGCGCCGAGAGCTCAACTACGCCACTGACGGTGTGGTAGTGAAGCTGAATGATTTACGGCTGCAGGATGCCGCCGGATTCACTCAGAAAGCACCACGCTGGGCGATTGCACTCAAGTATCCAGCGGAGGAGGCTCCGACCAAGATCATGAGAATCAGCTGTCAGGTGGGACGCACGGGAGTGATCACCCCGGTGGCCGAATTTGAGCCTGTGCTTCTAGCCGGCACGAGCGTCAGCAGGGCCAGCCTCCACAACGCCGACAGGCTGGTGGAGCTCGATCTCCACAACGGCGACACCATTGTGGTGCGCAAGGCCGGAGAGATCATCCCGGAAGTGGTGCGGGTGTTGCCTGAGCTCCGACCTGCGCTCGCCCAGCCTGTGGAGCTCCCCAAGACCTGTCCAGCCTGCGGATCCAGTTTGGTGCGCGAAACCAGTGAATCGGCCACGCGCTGCATTAACAGCAGCTGCCCGGCGATCCTGCGCGGTGCCCTGCGCCATTGGGTGAGCAAGGGGGCCTTGGATGTGGATGGCCTTGGCAGCAAGCTGATCGAGCAACTGGTGGATCGAGGCCTCGTTCAGTCGATTGCAGACCTGTATCGCCTCGACCTAGCCCTGCTTGGCAGCCTGGAGCGCATGGGCGCAAAAAGTGCCGAAAATTTAATTCAAGCCCTGAACGCATCCCGCTCTCAAGGGTGGGCCAAACAGCTGTATGGACTCGGCATCCATCACGTTGGAGACGTGAACGCTAAAGCGATTACCGCTGCTTTTCCCAATGCAGACAGCCTGAATCAAGCGGCTTGTCACGCACCAGACAGCATCACTGCCATTTTTGGTGTCGGCAAAGAAATTGCTCAAAGCGTGCAGCAGTGGTTTTCCAACCCGGCCAATCAGCGGCTCCTCGATGAGTTGCGCAGCCTTGGTTTCAGCCTGTCGCTCAATGAGGAAGAACAAACGCGAGCCGCGACAGCGGCAGCAAATCAACATCTCACCGGTTCCACCTTTGTGCTGACCGGTACCTTGCCCACACTCAGCCGCTCACAAGCCAAAGAACAAATCGAGGCCTGCGGCGGCAAGGTATCGGGATCCGTAAGCAAAAAAACCAGCTATGTCGTGGCAGGCGAAGAAGCTGGAAGCAAACTGACCAAAGCCCAGGATCTGGGGATCAGCATTCTTGATGAGGACGCTCTGCAGAACATGCTGAGAGGATCAACCTAAAAATTCCAGCCAGGCATGCCAAGCCCTCTTCAGAATTTGTTTGGGAGCCTTTCTGGTGAGTGGCAATTAAACCTTGAGACCCAGGTCCCCAGGAACGACCTCTACAAAAGTCGCATTGCCTCTTCGCGGCCGACGCTGGGCTTTTTTTTGCTGCTGATCTGCTCAGCAGTGATTGCAACGCTCGGATTGATTTCCAACAGCACGGCGGTCGTGATCGGCGCCATGATCGTTGCCCCATTGATGGATCCAATCCTGAGCCTGGCCTTTGGCCTCGCCATTTCTGACAACAGATTGGTGAAACGCTCTGCCATCACGGTGATCATTGGCGTCCTCACTGTGATTGGCACGTCAACGCTGTTTGGCTGGATCCTCGATGCCAGTGAGGTGAATCGAGAGATCTACAGCCGAACCGCACCCAACCTGATCGACCTCGGCATTGCAGTTGCTGCCGCCATCGCCGGATCGTTCACATTGACCCGGGATCGATTGTCCAATTCGATCGCAGGGGTGGCCATAGCAGTGGCCCTAGTGCCACCGCTATGTGTCTGCGGAATCGGACTGAGCATGGGCTCGGAAGTCATTGCTGTGTTCGGCCGGGGAAGCGTTGCTGGACTCAGCAATCAGATCTCAGAAGGATCATTTTTACTCTTCCTAGCCAACTTAATTGGCATCACAGTTGCCAGCTTGATGGTGTTTTTGCTGCAGCGCTATGGCTCGATTCATCGCAGCTGGCGCAACCTACTTGTTTGGCTAGGACTACTCGGCCTGCTGTGCATCCCCTTGGCATCGTCACTCCAAGACTTCAGCATTCGCCAAAACATTGACGCCCAATTTGCCACCTTTAAAGCAGGACGCGTCAAGCAATTCAAGCTGACCGAAAAGAATCCATACCTCTGGAAAAAAGTAAAATTGCTCTATAGCAATGTTCGCGTTTCTCAGAACAACGCCACCATTGAGCTTGTCCTTAATGCCCAAGAAGGGCTGATCACGCAAAAAGTCATTGATGAGCTCCATCAACGGATCATCACGAGAGCTAGAGAGGATTATGGGATCAACGAAATCAGCGTTAATATCAGCGTGATTCCCAACCAAATCTTCAAATACAACTTTACTGAAGCCAAACAATCATGAGTTCACCCCAAGCCTTCCGCTGGATCAAAACAGAATGTGGTCGGACTAAGTATGTTGAGCTGGCATCTCGCAGCGGCGTTGCAGCAAAGCTTCGCTTGGGCTGGTTTGTACTCATTGCTGCCGCACGCGACCTTTCAATTTCCAACCAAGACTGAAGCATTCACTTTTCCCATCGCAATCTCAACATTCGCCAGAAAGACGGAACGAAGAATATATTTTCCCAACAAGAGGCTAATATTTACTTAGCAGCCATGATCTCCCTAGGTTGCTTTCAACTGCTTCGACAATTTCAAGTTGCATTCATTCTTTTAAGCGTTCTCATTGAAGCTGGTCTTCTCATCAGCCAAGGCGCGCTGCGCTGCGCGCCCAACCAACCAAACCACCGCGACCGTGGCCAAAACGCCCACCACCCTCAGGATCCAGGCCTGTGCTGAGGCTTCCCCAGCGAGCACCTCACCAAAACGGGCCGCATCACCGGCCAGCGCACCTAACGCGCAAAACAAAATGGTGCCAGGAAGAATGCCAATTAAACCGATGGTGTAATCACGCAAGCTCACCTCACTGAGGCCGTAAACCAAATTCAATAACGAGAACGGAAACGCTGGAGACAGACGCGTCAGAAGCACAAGTTTGAGCCCCTCCCGGCTCACGGCCCGCTCCACAGCCTGAAGCTTTGGGTACTGCTTTAGACGCTTGCTCGTCCAATCACGCAACCAATATCGGCCGAGCAAAAACGCTGCTTCTGCACCGAGACAGGCCCCCACAAACACAATCAGACTCCCCCACCAGGTGCCATAAAGAGCTCCAGCCAACATCGAAGCCCATACCCCGGGAAGCAACAGCGTCACCCACGCCGCATAAAGCGGGATGAAAACCAGTCCACCCAAAGGAGAGCGTAGCCAGAGCATCAATGGCTCAAACCAGGACATTCCCTCAATCATGTGTTCCACACCACCCGAGGCCACCATTCCATCGTGATCGCTTTGGTGCCGAAGGGGTCATGCCCACTCTTACGCTAAAGATTGGACGACTGTTCTAGGGGTATGGCAGCAAACCGCCTTTGTACACCGATCAGAAGGAACAGGTACCGCATCGCTCTCGTGCTGAGCACATCCCTACTCGGGAGCTGCGCCATGACCGAGAACCAAAGATCGATCGTGTTGAAGGTGGCTCAAGCAAGCAATGAAAACGAACAACACTCCGACCATCGTTTTGAAACAGAGCGGAAGATCACCAGGAATTTTCAACAGCAATTAAAAGAAATGCAGCCTGGGATCAAGCTGCATCCCTCGATCTATCCCGAAGAGTCTCTAGAGAGGGCGCTAAAAGTTCAAACCAACAGCGGCCTAGGACCAGACCTCGTGATTGCAGACAGCAATCAAGCCTTGAGCCTTCTTGCCTTGGGTCTGACCGATCCCATCAAGCTGACGAAAGAGCATCAAAACTTGATTAACCCAGCAGCTTTAGAACGCGTTAAAACAGCCACTGGATCGTTAGCGGGGCAACCGATCTCGCAGTATCTACAACTGGCTTGCTTCGATAAACGCAAGCTCAAAAAAGCTCCTAAAACGCTCAAAGAACTGTCCGAGGCGAGTGGCACTGGCACGGTCTTTGGAATGGTCACAAACCTCCAGGATCTTTACTGGAGCCTTGGCAGCTTCGGGGCGGGCGAGGCATTAACCGCCTCATTAGCAGGCCAAAAAGTCACTGTGGCGGCCCATGAACGCCTAACTCAATGGATGCGTTGGCTCAAGGAATCGAGCTATCAACAAAACATTGTGTTCTTACGAAATCAAGCCGCACTTCGAAAGGCATTTATCGAGGGGGAAATGAATTGGATCAGCTGTTGGAGTTCTCAGCTACCGCAACTCCGTGAAAAGCTCAAAGATCATCTCGGCATCGCCCCATTACCAAGTGGAGAGTTTGGACGGGCAACACCGATCACACGCTTGCAAGTCTGGGCTCTTGGGAAAAACTCAAGCAGACGCCAACGAGCGGAAAGTCTGAACTTGCTGGATTTCATGGTGCAACCCTGGGCTCAGAAAACCTATGCTCTGAAATACAGGACGGGCTTTCCAGTTAATCCTGCGGCGGCGATGATCGTTAGCAAACAATTACCCCCAGGGTTCTCTAAGTTTAGCGAAGACGAAAACAAGCGCGTAAGCCGTGGCGATGCAATTGTCTCGGCAATTGATGCAAAGCCGAGATTAAAAAAAGATATTCAATCCACACTCAATGAGTTAATTTTTGATGGATTATCCCCTGAGAATGCGGCCACTGAACTCGAAACCCAGATGAAGGCGAAGCGATGACTCTTTCCATGTCCTATCTCATCACCGTTAACCCCGGGGCAATTCTCAACGAGCTCCTGAGCTGGTTGGCATATTTGAATCGCGGGACTGTGGTTCTCCAACTCCTTTTAGTTGGCATTGTGATGGTGGCAGAACAACGTGGCGCACTTCGGCGCCGCGTGGAGCACAGGCTGGTTCCCGAATACATCCGAGTGCTAATCGGCCCCCTGATTCTCTTGATCAGTTCAGCTCTCTTCCTTTTGGCGGGATTGCCATGGGGATTACTACGCTATTTCGGACTGCTCTGGCTGGGCTGGATGTCATTCACGCCCTTAAAAACTTTAATTTTAAGCATCAACAAAAAGTTTCCAGTTGATGAATTAGAAAGCACATTTTTAAGACCAATCTACGTTATCGTGGCCTCCACCTCCTTCATAAGATTAATGGGGAGCACAGAGAATTTGGCACAAACTCCTGTTGCGAACTTATTTGGAGTTGAGCTAACTCTGGGGCGAATTTACCTCGCGATAATAGCCATCTATGTAATCATGACCCTCTCCTCAAGGCCTGCAACTTTTCTCGCATGGCTTAGTGGTGTGCTGTTTGGAGTCCGCCCGAGGAACAGGCGCGGCTTGGAACTCCTATTTCGCTACAGCGTGATCATCGTTGGCATCATTGGCGTGGCTTATTTCATCGGCATCGACGGAACAGCGTTCATCGCCATCGCTGGCGGATTGTCTGTTGGCATTGGCTTTGGCGTGAAAGAAATCATCTCCAACTTCATCAGCAGCATCTGGCTGCTGTTTGAAGGGTCAGTGCGCCCCGGAGAGATTTTAATGGTCAACGGCGACCCCTGCACCGTTCGCAAACTGGGGTTAAGGGCAACACAATTACGTCGGGGACGCGATGGAGCTGAGCTGTTAATCCCGAATCAGATCTTCTTCACACAAGAAGCCACATCCTTCACCGCAACAGAAACATCCAGACGCGACAGTGTCGTTGTTGGTGCCGCCTACGAGCACGACCCAGACATCATCATTGAGCTATTAAAAACAATTGCCAAGGAGCATAAAAAGGTTCTGGAATACCCTCCAGTCAATGCTTTTGCCATCGACTTTGCAGAGTCTTCGATCAATTACAAGGTTCTCTTTTGGGTGTCTAACCCCCTCGATTCATTTGAGGTTGGCAGTGATATACGCCGAACAATCTGGAAGCAATTTGAGAAGAAAGGAATCACCATTCCTTTCCCGCAACGTCAGGTCTATCCAATGGAATGGCCACCAAGCCTTCAACAAAGCCATCACTCAGCTGGAGGCGGAGGTGTAATGCCGCAAGGCATACAACCAGAATTGACGGGCAACGACGAAAAACCCAACAGCGAGGCCTGACCCAAGCCACAACATGGGCGTGCTAGCTCGCCCCAGCACAACTTCAGCCGGAACCGTTGTCAGGAATGCCACTGGAATCACCAAGGTGAACAGCAAACGCAAAGGAGCCGGATAAGCCGCTACGGGGTAGCGACCTGACGCCAACACAGCCCTCAAAACTTCCGTTGCATTCCAGGTTTTCACAAACCAAATGCTGGTCGCTGCAATCAAAAACCAAAGGGAATACAGGATCAAACCACCGGCCAAGAGCATCACCAACACCAGCGCAAGACCTCCTGGTGTCAACGAAGCACCAGCCTGATTCCCGCCCCAAATCACCAAGAACAAGCCAAGAACAATCTCCGGCAATCCCGCTGGCGAGATGGTGCGCAAAGACAACCAAAACTGACTATCAATTGGCTTCAGCAGCACGAAATCAAGGGTGCCTTCGCGCACGTGGGTCACGATCGAAGACAGGTTGGGGCGTAGCCAGGTGCTCGCCATACCATCGAGAACCGTATAAAAGCCCTGAACAATCAAGGCTTCATGCCAGCTCCAGCCACCCAACTCACGTCCTGGTCCAAAAAAGAGAGAGAGCATGAACAGGCTGCCAAGCAAGCTCAAGCCAACGGCAATCAGCTCAATCACAACATTGAGTTGATACTCCAGCTGCGAAGCCAAGGCTGTTCCCCAAAATCGTCGGAGACTCTTGAAGTAACGCCCCATTCAGGCCCCCATCGCGCTGTAACGCCGAACCCCAGCGCGCCAAAGCAGAAGGACAAGCGGCAAAAGCAGCACGATCCAGGCCAACTGGATTGCAAATCCAGCCAACAAGTCCACAGGCTGTTCGGCTAAAACGCGCGCCGGAAAGTCAATTAGATAGGGGAATGGCGTCCATTGAGCAAATGTGCGCACAAAGGGTGGGAATGCTGTGATCGGAGCGAGAAGCCCAGACAAGAAAAGAAAGGGAATAAACAACAACCTCTCCAGAGCACTGGCCTTCTCACTCCAAAAACAAAGGGAAGCAATCAGGCTTTGCAACAGAAAAGCGATAGAGAAGGCCATCCATGTGGCCAACCAAGCCAGCACAAAGTGCCCCAAGGATGGCACCCAGAAGGCCTTGGGCTGAATCAGAAAGAAGATCGCGGTAATCACCGCAGCAAAAGGCAAGCGCGTGAGCTGCTCACCAAGATGACTTGCCACATAACGCCAAAGCGGATGAAGTGGCTGAAGAAGATAAGGAGACAATCTGCCAGTGAGAGCATCCTCTTCAAAGGCATAAATCATCCAAACAACAGAAAATTGACGCACTAAAAAGGCGCTCAAAAAATAACGATCAAGACCTACACCATCCATCCCCAACGCATCGCGTGCGTCACTGCCATTCCAAAGGCTGAGCATGATGAAAGGGAGCACACCGGATAGAGCCCACAGGGCGATTTCGGCGCGATATTCCAACATGTGGGCATATTCCGTGCCCAACAAAACACGAATAATCTTGCGATTGAGTCCAAAAACACGCATTACACCTTTCCCTGGCGAAACAGATCACCAATCAGCTGATCAATCGGGGGATCATTCACCTCCAGATCCCGCACTTCAAAGCGTTCCAACAGTTGGGCCACCACAGCCGTGAGCTCATCAGGCTGCACTCGCAAGTTCACCTCGCAGTCGCAGCAACTATCGAGCCGGCCAAGGCCCGCAAACGCCTCAGCCCCAACGGGTGCATCAAGTTCCAAACGAACATGGCGCTCAGGCGCGAGCCGACTGGCCAAGCGATCAAGGGGGCCGTCATGAAATAGATGCCCCTGATGAATCAACAACACGCGCGGACATAGGGCCGTGATGTCAGCCATGTAATGGCTCGTCAGCAACATGGTGGCACCGGTCCTTTGGTTGTAATCAGCCAAAAACTGCCGCACACGGGCCTGCGCATTCACATCCAATCCCAGAGTGGGCTCATCAAGAAACAACACATCAGGTTGGTGCAGCAAGGCAGCGAGTAGCTCAGCTTTCATGCGCTGGCCCAACGACAGCTTGCGAACAGGACGGGTGAGCTCCTCTCCCAACTCCAATAAGTCCGACAGCTCGGAAATACGGCGCTTGGCATCCCGATCACTGATGCCATACACAGCAGCATTCACCCTCAAAGAATCCATCGGCGGCAGATCCCAGAGCAACTGCTGCTTTTGCCCCATCACCAGAGTGATCCGACGCAAAAAATCTGGGTGACGCTTTTGAGGCTGATGACCTGCAACGACAACCTGACCCGCGCTGGGATGGATCAACCCACACAACATTTTCAACGTGGTGGTTTTGCCCGCCCCATTCGCCCCAAGAAATCCCACCATCTCTCCAGGGACAATGCTGAAGCTGATGTCACTCACGGCGTGCACATCACGGTGTCGCCGGCGCATGAAGTGTTTCAACGTTCCAGATAAACCCGGTTGCTTGTCGGCAACCCGGTAAATCTTGCTGAGGCCTTCAACCTCGATCACAACAGAACCATGAGCAACTTGTGGATGTAGGGAACGTTGTGGCGCCACGTGAATCGGAGTTTTAAAGAAGCTGCATTTGAACTAAATCTAAGCAGCTGAGAAGGCAGACTGGATGAAGTAGGTCACCACGTTGACGCAATGAAAGAACGCATCATTCAAGACGTGGATGTCATTCATTCCAATACCGGAGTCTTGATTGGCACTGTTGTTCTATTACTGCTCTGGCTTGTCCTTGGGCTGATGGAGCGGAGAGGGCACCATCTTGGAGGGATGATCGCGAAAGCAATCCGCAAGCCATTGCTTTTAGGGCTAAGTGCCTCTCTATATTTGGGCTGGCTGGGACGTCAAATCGCCCGCAATGTTGAATGGCTCGATGGCAGCAATGCTTTAAAGCTCTCAGCAACAATCACAGTCGTCGCCGTCATGTGGGCGCTGAGCCGATTGGGCCATGCCGTCATGAAGACCAGACGTTTTGAACGCTGGCTCCAGATGGACGACCCGAAAGATCTGTCGATGGCGATAAGCTTTATCGGCCGGATCTACACGATTTTAATTCTGGTTATTGGCGCAGGCGCCTTAATGATCACCTTCGGCGTTCCCGCCACTGCCCTCGCTGCTCTGGGAGGCGGCGCAGGCGTCGGCCTCGCTTTCGGAACGCAAAACATCTCCCAAAACTTCTTCTCTGGTTTCATGCTGTTCTTTAACCGGCCCTTTAAGGAGGGGGACTGGATCAGCACGGACGGAATGGAAGGAACCGTTGAAAATATCGGCTGGTATCACACACGCCTACGCACCTTTGACCGACGACCGATGTATATCCCCAACGCAGTATTTGCCACCAATAGCATCGTTAATCCTGGGCAGATGTATAACCGTCGCATCCTGGCGAATATTGGCTTGCGATATGAAGACATCCCCGCCATGGATACTATTACCAAACAAGTGCGGGAACTGCTGAAAAGCCATAACGCCATTGATAACGATCAAATCATTCTGGTGAACTTCAATTCATGGGAAAGCTCATCACTAAACCTTCAGGTTTACTGTTTCACTAAAACCACAAACTGGCAGGATTACTTAGACATCCAGCAGGAAGTATTTCTGGAGATCGCAAAAATTGTAAAGGCCAACAATGCCGACTTTGCTTTCGATTGCACCACCCTCTATCCAGCTCCTAATTTAAAGCCAGAGCAGCTTTTTCCTCAATCACAGAAACCTTAGCATTAGGAAAAGTTCGAATTACTCAAGAAGACAGGCTACCTCACAACTCACTAGGCTTGGTACGCTTTAGCAAAAGGAGCAACAAAAGACGCAAGCATACAAATAGGCAAGAACTAGCACCTCAAATTCGAAGGACTAATTCAACCGAATGACAAATAATGCGCAACTTGTATGCACAGGCAAACGTTTCACGGAAGCAGGACAAAGCGCCACAAAGTTCAGAAATTACAAGAGATTTCATTCTCCTCGCCACACTCCCTACTCACTTAAAAGACAAGATTAGAGCAATCAGAAACAGTTCAAACCTACATGCAATAGACAATATATTAGAACAAGCTTAGCCTCAGCCGAATATACCATCTAACGCAACAACGACATTAATAATGGAAACCACTAAATCCCTACTTGCGGAATGGAACAAACTGCAACTTATAAACGCCACCACGGAGGTCGGACATCAATATTGAAGTCATATTAGGCATTATCAAAGACAACTGAATGCAAGCTCGGCTAATATATATTTTATCAGATAAATTCCAACAACCCAAAATAGCCACTAACTCCAGCTGGGCACAAAAACTGAAGCCAAGCGGGTACGATAAGAGCACAACTATGAAAAGCTGGACCCGTGAAAATATTTTTGCCAAGCAAAAACGAATCGATAAAAACACATAATCTCAACCAACGAGTATATTATAAAAAGCACAAGATAATATCGATTTAAAATACCACCTAAAAAGCCAATAGACGATCACCTTTTACGGTCACTATAAAAAACGTCACCACATAAGATCAGTTTATACCAGCATCGCTTAAAATCAATAAATTTTCACTTTTATTTTAAGATTAGATCATCTGTCCAATCAATTCTCATCTCAGCAAATACGAAGCCGACCAGAATGGTCCGATTTGTCAATCTTGCTAGCATTCGAGAACAAGTCTCTGTGAATCCACTTTCCCAATCCCTTCTTGATGGAAGAATTTCTTAAATTATTTAAGAATTCACGCTCAAGGTGGCGGAAATCTCAGCACGTCTCCGAACTTCCGAGCAGCAGTCTTCAATCAGCCGAACGCGGTTCGAGCACAGCAAAATTTAACCACTACATATTTCTTTCTGATAATAAAAGCGAAAAAAGCACATCCAAAAGAATCCTAAGCGCACTTAAGTTTGCAAACATCCAACCTGAAAATATTGAAAAAATCTACAATAATATTGACGCATTTAGTATATCGATAACTCATTCCCAATCCGAAAAACTTAAAAGTTATTTTGACATAAAAAGCGTAGAAGTCGATCGCGTAATGGAGTATACTCCGCCTGTAAGCACAAAAGGCAACCAAGATACATTTAAGCACGATTCAGTTCAGACAAAAAATATTCTCTCCAGTAATGATGCGCATGATAGTGAATCACAATATGCGCTTGAGCCTTTTTGGGACTACACGGAAATAAACATTGAAAGCCACAATTTAGAGATTAAAAGCACTGTATCTGCAAATGCATTGCCTTCATATGCAAACACCTATGCAAGCTCTGGCGAAATTTTGCCTTATGGAGTCAGAGCTGTATGGGAAGGCAAAGATGTATCCTTAGAAGGGAACATTGGCTCAGGGAGCTATGCATTTGTCATAGATTCTGGAGTGCTTGACACAACCGATGATCTTAATATTAACAAGAACTGGTCAAAAAGCTGGATAAGTGGCGAAGGAGCTTTTTCAGATGGTAATGGTCATGGTACCCATGTCGCAGGAACGATAGGAGCACTAGCCAACGGTAAAGGAGTTGTCGGAGTTGCACCGGGCGCGGAAATCATTTCACTCAAGGTATTTAACAATTCAGGGGGAGGCGCTAGCTATAGCACGATCATTGACGCCATAAACTATGCAGCAGAGATAATAATTAGCAACAATCTAGACAAATCAAAAGCAGTCATAAATTTAAGTTTGGGTGGTCCATTCAGTCCAGGCTTAGACCAAGCAGTCAAAAATGTAGCCAATCAAGGCATCAGATTTGCTGTTGCGGCAGGTAATAGTATGGCTGACGCAGACACATTTTCCCCTGCTAGCGCTGGGGACCATGAAAATGTATATACAGTCTCAGCTGTTGATAGCTATTACAACACGGCGTGGTGGTCAAATTACGATGATGCTGCTGGTGGCGATGACGTAGACGTTTCTGCGCCTGGAGTCAGTGTTTATTCTTATTATAAAGGTGGCGAGCTTAATTTTCTAAGCGGTACTTCAATGGCAGCCCCTCATGTTGCAGGGTTATTAATATCAGGTGGCGTCAAAGAAGGAGATATGGCTGGAGTGAATTGGTTCGGATATGCCGACCCTTTTGCACTAGCCAAAAAGTCAATAAATAATACTAACTCTTCTGATACAACTCCTCCATCCATTGCAATCTCCTCTTCTTCTTCCTCTTCTATAGAAGTTGGTAAAACTGCTCTCATCTCCTTCCAACTCTCAGAAAACTCTACTGATTTCACGCTCGCTGATATCTCCGCTACTAACGGCTCCCTTTCAGATTTCTCTGGCTCTGGTTCCTCCTATACCGCTACCTTCACTCCCGCCAGCAACGCTGCTAATTCTCAAGCCACAATTTCCGTTGCAAGCAATACCTTCTCTGATGCCGCAG
>QCVQ01000005.1 GCA_003210315.1 Synechococcus sp. AG-686-F08
AACGTCGCCGCTTGGAGATCGGTTGATGAAGTCCTGGCAATTTCGTGGGTTGCTGACTTTGATTTGGCTGATCTCAACCTTGATCGACAGGTTTTGGTGGGCCAATCATGGAGGCCTACCCGCCTGGGATCAGGCGGATTATCTCAACAGCGCTCTTGACCACGGTCGTGCTTTGGCCCTTCTCCCCGGTGGCAGCTGGCAAGGGTGGGGCTCTTTATTAGACCTTTCGCCCAAGATTCCTCCTTTGGCCTCTCTGGTGAATGGGACGGTGATGGCCATCGCCGGTGATTGGCCATCACAAGCGGCCTGGAGCCTGAGCCTGTGGAATGGACTGTTGCTGTTTGTGGTTGCGTCCTGGGCCCTGGAGTTGCGTCAGCCCTTGAAAGCAGCACGACAATTTGCACTCCTTTGCTGCGTTTTCGTTGCAATGGCTCCGCTTCTTCTGGAGCTTCGGACCGATTACGTGTTGGAGCTTCCGCTTACCGCCATGGTCGCCCTGGCTCTCTGGCGTCTTGGCGATTGGTGGCATCCGATTCATGGCGGGCGTTGGAGGCAGGCGTTCTGGGCTGCTCTGTCGATTGCGGCGGCGTTGCTGGTGAAACAAAGTGCGCTGTTGATTCTCATCCCAGTGCTGTTGTTGGTCGTGGCGAGCGTTTGCCTGGACCGAAGTCGTCGCGTTGTTGCGCGCCGTTGGCAGTTGGTGATGGGCTTGGGTTTGGTGTGCGCGGCAGTTTTGCCCTGGTTAAGACATAACTGGATCACGACCTTGGGCGGCACCAACCGTGCCGTGATCGAATCGGCGGCTCTTGAGGGTGATCCTGGAGTGTTGAGTCTCGAGGGCTGGCTTTGGTACGTCCGTCTGCTGCCTGATCAGATCGGTTGGGGTTTGCTCGTGCTTGGCGTTAGTGGTCTCATCCTTTGGTGTTGGCAGCGGCGCACGTTCAAAGGCGATGAGTGGCTTGCTTGGCGTTGGGTGATGCTCAGCCTCGCAGCGGGGTGGATCTTTACCCATCTCAGCCCAAATAAGGACGACCGCTACATCGCCCCCTTGTTGCCCATGCTCCTGATGCTGTTGACGCGTGGCCTTTGGCAGTGGGGCCTCTGGATTAAGCAGCGCTGGCCGGCGCGTTCCAGCTGGTTGCCTGGATTGGCCATGCTGTTGGGTGGATGCAACATGGTTTGGACTGGATGGTCGACCCAGGCCATGCGCTTAAACCAAGGGCATCAAGGCCCTTTGAACGCGATTGTGCGTCGGGCTGGAGGCGGAGATCCTCATTCGCAGCCGAACACGTTGATTGTGGTGCCGAGTACCCCTGATCTCAATCAGCACAATGTGAGCTATTACGGCCGCCGTGAAGGCGGACGGCTCGTCGGCAGGCAACTGGGCAGCAGCAAGTCTGATGTGAAGCCTGTGCTTGAGCAGGCGCAATGGGTGTTGCTGGCGGAAGGGGGTCAGGGTTCAGTACGCGGCAGTGCTGAAAAACTGGATCTCGCTGTTCGCACGAGCGGAGTGTTTGCGCGTGTTGACACCTTCCCTAGGCCGCAGGGTGGGACTTATTCCCTCTGGCGTCGTCGTGCAGACAGCGTGGAACCTGTGTTATTTCAGGAACGATTTTCCGCCCTCGCGGCAGGCCTGTCTCAGGGACCTGCGGGGTTAGAGGCTGTGTTCAGTTCCATTGCTGTGGAACACATGCTTGATGGTCACTTCCTCTATCGCGAACCGCTGAAGAAGCAGGCTCTGAGCCGTTTGGCTAGAAATCCCTCAGACAAGGAAGCGCGTTGGACACTGGCCCTTTTGGCTGTTTTGGCCAATCGTCCATCTGAAGCGGCCGGTCAGTTTGCCGCCCTGGAAGATTTGCTCCCTGACAATCCTTGGCCGAGTGCCTATCGAAGTGTTGTGACCCTTGCGGGCTGGAATCCTTGGGGAGCATCCTCTGTGGCGAATGCTGCTCGGCAACAACATTCAGATCAGCCTGTTTTGGTGGGTCTAGATGCGCTCTCCGCCGTATTGGGAGGGGCGCTCTGGAGGTTGCCGGAGGCCGTGCAGTCACTACCGCCGGCTGTGCGGGCTGTGGAGAAGTCCTTAAGCAGTCAGGAGAACACCTCTAATTGAGAAAGCTTGAGCCAAACATCTGGAACGGGACGCCTCCAGCGCACTTGTCCGTAGTCCCCTTTCACCAAAAGAAGCTCTCCAGGACCCTGAAAAATGTATTCAGGTGGCCTGGGATCACTGGCTGACGCCTCCACGCTTCCCATGTAGGACGCGCGGTTGACGCGAACCAATACCCCCTTTTTGAGCGTCACCGCTGGTTTGGCGGTTGGGGTGGGGTCAGCGGATGGTTCTGCCATGAAGAGACGATCAATCGAAACCAGGCTAAAACCTCTTTACCAACAAGGCTGATGTTTGTCCCACCCTCTTGCCTTGTACTTAGTGGCCTTTGGAGGGTTGCTACTCGTATCCGTTCTTCTTGACGATCTTGCAGCGCGAATCAGGGTCCCCGGCATCCTCATGGTGCTGCTTTTGGGCCTGTTGATTGAAAACCACGTTGGTGTTGTGGGAGACCAGCAGATCACGCTGCTAAACCTCAATCAAGCGCAGCAGATCAGTCAGGCCTCCTTGGTGCTGGTGCTTTTTTTTGGCGGTCTCACCACCAACTGGACTGCAGTTCGCAGTGTGATTACGCCTGCTGCGCGTTTGGCCACGGTTGGAGTTTTAATCACAGCGGCTTTGATTGGATGGGCTGGATTCGGACTAAGCGCAGCCAGTGGGGTTGAAACGAATCCAGCAACCCTGCCGCGGGTTTTATTCATTGGAGCCATGGTGGCGAGCACAGATGCCTCTGCGGTTTTGGTGCTCCTCCGCCCCTTGGCCGGGCGCTTGCCAAAGCGATTAATCGATTTGATCGAGTGTGAGTCGGGTTTTAACGATCCAATGGCTGTTGTTTTGGCTGGATTGGCGTTGGCTTTGGCCGGTGGTGATGGCGTTGGCGCCGGGGTTTTGGTCACAGATGTGGTCCGCCAATTTGTGCTCGGGATCTTGTTGGGGTTCATCGGCGGCACCCTCACCCTGCAGCTGCTCGGAACGCGTCTAACCCTCAACCATGTCGCCATGCTCCCGGTCGTGAGCTTGGCCTTGCTGATGGTCTTAACCGGTGGAACGTTGTTGTTGGGTGGAAGTCCATTGCTAGCGGCCTACGTGGCGGGGTTAGTGCTTGGCAATGGACCAACGTTGGATCGAACGGCGCTTGCTGAGGCCCATTCCAGTTACGCAAAAATGGCTGAGCTTTTGCTGTTCTTGTGCATGGGGCTTGTCGTGGCCCCGCAGGATGTGGTGTATGCCTCTGGCTGGGCTTTCGTTTTATTCCTGTTGATGCAGGCGGTGAGATTTCTCATGGTGCATGCCCTGCTTTGGCACACCATGTTCACTAGCAATGAACGAATCTTCGTGAGTTGTGCGGGATTGCGTGGAGCGGTTCCAATTGCATTGGCGATTGATGCCTGGTCGTCTGGCATCAGTTGGGGGGCGTCGATGCCCCCTCTTGCCCTTGCCGTCGTGCTTTATGGCCTGTTGATTCAGGGCTTTGCCCTCGTTCCCTTAGCTGAACGCATGAACCTCACACTGCCCTCTCCTCAACATGATCCGGACGCTGCTGCCTAGCCTCTCGAAGCAGACAAAATGGATACTCCATGCGCCTTTTGCTGATCGGATGCACCGGACTGGTCGGTCGTGCATTGGTTCCCATGCTTCAAACCGCTGGGCACGATCTCACCATTGTCAGTCGCAGGTCAGCTCCGGCGGGGCTTCCTGCCAGTTGTCTCGCAGACCTGTCGTGGGTGCAGTGCAATCCAGCCGATTCGATCAGTTGGGCGCCATCCAGCCCTCTGCAGCAGGCCTTGGCACAAGCGCAAGGGGTTGTGAACTTGGCGGGCGAACCGATTGCAGAGAAGCGATGGACTGCAGCACATCTTCAATTGCTAGAAGACAGCCGCCTGCAGACCACAGGTCAGCTTGTGAAGGCGATGGCAGATTTGGCCCAGCCTCCGGGAGTGTTGATTAACGCTTCTGCGGTTGGGTATTACGGAACCAGTGCAGATCAGTGTTTTGAAGAATCCAGCCCCTGTGGCAACGATGTGCTTGCAGGGCTCTGTCACCGCTGGGAAGCGATAGCTGCGGAAAAGCCTGACGCCACCCGATTGGTGGTGTTGCGCATTGGGATCGTGCTGGCGGCCGATGGTGGCGCGTTAGGCAAAATGCTGCCGATCTTTCGGATCGGTTTCGGTGGACCGATTGGCTCAGGTGGTCAGTGGATGAGTTGGATTGAACGCAGCGATCTCTGTCGAATGATCCTTGCGGCTGTGGAGAACGATGCTTGGACGGGGGCTGTGAATGCCGTCGCTCCAACACCAGTCACGATGGCCACATTCTCGGCCAGTCTGGGCCGTTGCTTGGGGCGTCCCAGCCTGCTGCCCGTCCCCGGACCACTCTTAAAAGTGTTGCTTGGCGATGGAGCACGGGTGGTGCTGGAAGGACAGAAGGTCCAGTCAGCGCGTCAGGCTGTGTTGAATTTCAACTGTCAGTTTTCTGAGCTGCCTGCTGCATTCGACGCTGCCACCAGCTCCACAGCCCGTTGATCAGCGCGGCTGCCATCATTAGCCCAATCGCTGGGGTGAACAGGGGATCCCAGAGCCGTTGAAATTGCTGCATGGGCGCTTTAAGGCCTTGCCCGTCAGCGATGACGGCCACCGCAAACCAAACTGCTCCCCCCAACACCAGAAAAACATCCAGTACAAGGAGCCGATCAAGCCAGCGTTTCCATGGGGGTTCAAGGTTTTTTGACGTCATCTAGCTCTTTTGCAGCAGCCCACTGATCAAGCCAGCCATTTTGCTACCGCCGCCTTGGGGGCCTAACCGTTGCATCGCCTGCTTCCGACAATCACGGCGGAGGTCTGGGTCGTTCACGCTTCGTTCCAGCAGCTCAACTGCCAGTTTGGCTGTTTCCCTGAGCAGCTCCTCTCCTGCGTAAGGGGCGGCAGCGCAGAAAACGGTTGGACCTAGTAATCGCCGCTGGGCTTCCGCGAAGCCTGCGGTGAATTGGGGGCCTTGGCCAGGGAGTTGCAGCACTGGTTTGGCCATGCCGACGGCCTGCTCCGCGGCTGTGCCTGCCATACACAGCAAGAGGTCTGAGCCTAAAAGTACGGAAGTGAACCCCTGACGTCGCACTTGAATCTGCCGTCCACCCTTTTCTAACCGTGCTGGGGAGCTGTCTTGCCCCAGAACAAGAGACCAGCCGTGGGACTGCGCAATGTTGTTCAAGTGGTCATCTCCCAGGGCTCCAACGAGTGCCAGATCGATCTCAAGGTCTCCAGGGCTGTGCTGCGAGATCGGGATCTGCTCGATCACGCCCAGAAGCAGCACTAAATTGTGCTCAAGTTCTGGTCTCCGGCTGCCGGGCAAGAGCCCGAGGCGTCTTTTGGCATAGGGCAGGCGGTTGTTGGGGCTCAAAACAGAATCCATAAAAGGATTGCCGACGAACACCACCTCCCGCTTCAGCTGTTCGCTGAGATCCAAGGCTGTGAGGGCATCTCGACTGAACACCGCCTTGAACCTCTGGGACTTGAGGCAGTTCCCGCAGGGCCATGGAAGTCGCAGTTTTCCCTCGTAGTGACTGGAGTAAGCCACGAGATACGTTGCAACAGGCCGGTGGCAGAGCCATGCCGCCATAACGGGGATCACATCCCCGATCACCACCACTAAGTCATAACGGCCGGCGATACGAATCAGCCTTAGAAGCCGCCTTAGGAGATAAATCACCTGACCCTGGATCAGCTCTGTGAGACGCCCGCGAAACGTTGTGTAGCCAAGCCCACCCGTACTGAATTCGCGCGTGCGACCGACGAGCGGGATCGTTGCTTCGCTGTAGGGGTTGCCGCGACCGACAAGCGGCAGCGCTTCCACATCGTGCCCTTTTGCTTTTAAGGCTTGTCCAAGCAGAGCACCTGAGAGGTCTTCGCCATGACCATTGCTTAGAAGCAGCAGCCGAGCCACCTCAGAGCTCCAACCAACTCTTCACTTTGAGAAGTGCGGGCCAGTCTGGCCGACGTTTAAAGCCATCGTTGATCGACTCTCTCAGCTCATCTCCCATTTCGGGAGCGACAGCTAAGACCTGCTGCACGACAGCAATTTGATCACGAACTCCCTTCGCTTTGGTTTCAAGCATGGCCAGAGTCAGATTGATCCTTGCTTGAGGATCCTGGCTGTTGAGCTTCACAGCTAATCGAGCAGAACGCAACGCATCGTCTGGCTTGTCGCAGAGCAAGAGCAGCCAAGCCAAGCAGGTCCAGCCTGACGATTGACGGGGTGCGGCTTCAGTGATCGCGACAAAATCATCGATCAAATCTGCTGCCGGTGCTCCAGCTTGATAACGGGCCATGGCCTGCTCGAACAGGCTGGATTCCTGAGATTCCTGGGACTCCATCGCTGATTCTGATTCTCTGAAAATTGTCAACAGATTCCCACGCGGTGTAGCTCAGACCGCAAAGGAACTCCCGCATCCACAGGTTTGGGTGGCGTTGGGGTTGGTGAAGTTGAACCCACCCCCGATAAGGGCAGTGCTGAAATCCAGCTGCATGCCGTAGATGTAAAGGAGGCTTTTGGGGTCACAGACCACCCGAAACGCAGCACCCGAGGGAGCGGCGTAGTCATAAACCTCATCACCTTCTTCGATCTCCGAGGCGGGCACAAAATCCATGGTGTAGCTCATCCCGCTGCACCCCCCAGAGCGCACGCCAACACGAAGGATTTGCTCATCGCCTTGCTCTCTGCAGAGCTTCGAGAGTTGAAGCATCGCTGGATCCGTGATCTGAATACCTTTTCCACCTTTGGCCGTATGGGTCTCAGTACTGGGGGTGGAGGTGGTCATGGGTCATGAATCCAGCTGGCATTTCATCACTGTATTGAACCCACGCGTCTCGTGCTTAAAGCAGTTAAGGCGTTCGAATTCATAGAGTCATTGAATTCTTGGTTGAAGCGCTGGTGCAGGTCGCGATTGTTGGCTCAGGACTGGCCGGCTTAGCCGCCGCTGTCGACCTTGTTGATGCAGGTCACAAAGTTGACCTCTATGAGGCGCGTCCGTTTATGGGCGGCAAAGTCGGCAGCTGGGTGGACGAAAACGAGAATCACATAGAGATGGGATTGCATGTTTTCTTTTTCAATTACGCGAACCTCTTTGCTCTGATGCGCAAGGTGGGTGCGATTGACAATTTGCTGCCCAAAGATCACACGCATTTGTTTGTGAATAGCGGAGGTGATCTGCGCGAACTCGATTTTCGTTTCCCTATTGGTGCTCCGTTTAATGGCCTCAAGGCTTTTTTTACAACTCCGCAGCTCACCTGGGTCGACAAATTGCGCAATGCATTGGCCTTGGGAACAAGTCCAATCGTTCGGGGCCTTGTTGATTACGAAGGGGCGATGCGCACGATTCGCGCCTTGGACTCTGTGAGTTTTCAGACCTGGTTTGTTAGCCATGGAGGCAGCCTGGAAAGCATTCGCAGAATGTGGAATCCGATTGCTTACGCCTTGGGCTTCATTGATTGCGAAGCCATTTCGGCGCGATGCATGTTGACCATTTTCATGATGTTTGCTTCCAAGACAGAGGCTTCAAAGCTCAATCTGCTGAAAGGTTCGCCGCATCGATGGCTTACCGGTCCAATTTTGGCTTACATCCAAGAACGCGGCGCCACGTTGCATCTTCGCCATCGGGTGAAGGAGGTGCATTACGAGGAGGGTGAGACCCCGAAGGTGACGTCCCTGACCTTGAGCACTCCCGAGGGAGAACGCGATGTTCAGGCGGATGTGTATCTCGCGGCCTGTGATGTTCCAGGAATCCAGCGCCTTCTCCCTGATGCGTGGCGTAAGCATGAGCAATTCGATGCCATTCATCGTTTGGAGGCTGTTCCGGTGGCCACGGTGCAGCTGCGCTACGACGGTTGGGTCACGGAACTGGCGGAAGGAGAGCTCGCTGATACACGTCGGACGGATCTGTCCAATCCGATTGGTTTAAATAATTTGCTATACACCGCTGACGCAGACTTCAGTTGTTTCGCTGATTTGGCATTGGCGAGCCCAGAGGATTACCGCAAGCCAGGGGAAGGATCGTTGTTGCAGTGCGTCCTGACTCCGGGCGACCCCTGGATCCCAAAATCAGTGAGTGACATCGTTGCTCACACCGATGCTCAGGTGCGGAAACTTTTCCCATCAGCTCAGCACTTGAATCTCACTTGGAGCAATGTTGTGAAGTTGGCCCAGTCTTTATATCGAGAAGCCCCTGGAATGGAGCCGTATCGCCCTGATCAACGCACGCCAGTCAGTAATTTTTTCCTTGCTGGTAGCTACACCCGACAGGATTACATCGATTCAATGGAGGGAGCCACGATGAGTGGTCATCTTGCCGCTGCAGCCATTCTTGGAGCGCCGGCAAAGCTGGCCACCAATACCGCGGTGGCCTGAACAGATGGGACGTTGGCTGGACCACACCGTAACCACCGAAGTTCATGCACCTGTGGATCAGGTTTGGATTGTTTGGAGTGATCTCGAAGCGATGCCTCGCTGGATGCGTTGGATCGAATCCGTCAAGACTCGCGAGGACCCTGACTTAACAGATTGGACTTTGGCCGCCCAAGGCTTCCGCTTTCAATGGAAAGCGCGCATTACCAGCCGGATTGATCAGCAGCAATTGTTGTGGGAATCGGTGGGGGGATTGCCCACCAAAGGTGCTGTTCGTTTTTATCAAGAGCAGCCTGAGCTCACAGCTGTGAAGTTGAGCGTGAGCTATGAACTCCCAGGAGTCTTGGCACCGTTGATGGAACCGAGCATCCTGGGAGGGATTGTTACCAAGGAGCTCCAGGCAAACCTTGACCGTTTTAGGGATTTGGTGGAAAGCGGCTACTCACCAAGGTCGGAGCCTTGAGTTGAGACAAACCTCGAGCGTTGCTCTTTCAACGCTGATGCTTGGGGCATTGATTGCTGGCTGTTCCGCTGATTCAACGGATGTAACCCAATCCAATCGCGTGAACGAACCCCCCTTGGAGTTGCCTAATGCTGAGGTTGTGTCATCTCCGCCTGCAACGGCCTTAACCGTTTTGCCCAGTGTTGATGAGGTCCTCGTCGCCGTTCCAGAGGGGCGCAGCGATCCTTTTGCTCCTTTCCCGAAACGAACCTCTGGGCCTGAGCTCGGTGCCTCGGGTGAACGGGACTGGAAGGTCCTCGGTGTGCTTTCTGTGGCTGATCAATTGCGTGCACTGATCAGCACTGCTGACGGATCAGGAGTGGTGTGTTTGGGGGCAGGAGGCCGTTGCCCTGGCGAGGCTCAGCAGCTTTTCCCGATGGATGTTGAAGTCCAAGCCATCAATATCCGTACGGGCTGCCTAACCGTTCTTCAGTCCGGGACGTCTCAGCGGGTTTGCATCACCTGAATGCAGGCCTGGGTTAAACCATCAAGATCGTGAGGGTTGGCTTCCTGGTCGACCCGACCAAATTGTTTCAGACAACGCTGGCTGGTTTGGGGTCCAATCGAAACAAGTGCGATGGAGCTCATGGCACGGGCTGCTGTCTCAGTTCCCAGTGTTTTCTCAAGCAGTGCAGCCGTATGGAGGACTGTTTTCCCACTGCTGAATGTGATGGCATCCACCTCACCTGATGCCATCGCCGTTGCCGTGGTTTCTGGCATGTCCGCTGGACAGCGGGATTCATAGGCAGGAACCTCTACGACCCTGGCGCCAGCTTCCCCAAAGGCTTCAGCGAGCAGCGTGCGGCCGCCGCTTTGCACCCTTGGCAGAAGAAGTCTTAGTCCCCAACCTGAAACAGGGAAGTGGTCGATCAGGCTGTCGGCCACGAAGTCAGGTGGTACGAAATCAGCGGGCGCTCCCAGATGGTCCAGCAGCCGTGCCGTCTTGCGTCCCACAGCGCCGATCCGAAGCCCAGCAGGTCTACGGCCCAGGCTGCTGCCTTGGAGCCGCAGGCGTTCATCAACGGCTTGCACCCCATTGGCACTGGAGAAGATCACCCAATGGAATTCATCCAATTCAGCTAGGGCATCATCCAGAGGGCCCCACTCGTCGGGAGGGCCAATCTCTAAAGCAGGCAAGTCGAGGACCCTCGCACCTTGAAGCTCCAAAAGTTTTCGGGCCTCCCCTAGCTGTTCGCGAGCCCTCGTGACGACGATGGTGCGCCCCTGGAGACCTGGACGACCTTCAGCAATCACGCATTCACCTCGTTCAGTTTCACTAGTCCGCTCACCTGATCTTGCAAGGCTCTCGCTTGGTCGCCTTTCCCTTGGTTGTTGAGCAGGGAGATCGCCTCACGAAACGACGCTCTCGCTCCGTCGATGTCTCCACCGACGAGCCTGGCAACAGCAAGGTTCTGATGGCATTCGGCATGGCTGGGTTCCAGGCTGATCGCTCGTTCATAGGACTGCAGGGCGTCTTTGATCTCTCCTTTGCGGCGTTGCATGAGCCCCAGGTTGTACCAGGCAAGGGCCACCTCTGGAGCACGTTGGCAGGCTGTTGTGGTCAGTTGGATGGCCTCATCAATCTTGTTGGTCTGGAGCAGCAGGGCGGCCAAATTCAACCTGGCGCCAAGGCCAAGTCGGACGTCCAGAGATTGCGCGAGAGCTTGTTTGTAGAACTCGATGGCCTGGTCGGTGTCCTCTGTGCTTAAGGCGATGCCCAGATGGAGCAGTAGCTCATAGCGCTCTGCAGCGTTTTCATCACCCTCGCCAAGGTTGGCAAGGCCTTCTCTCAGCAGGGCGATGCCGTGAATCCGATCCCCATCCGCTACCTCGAGAGCCCCGAGCTTGGCGCAGGCGTAGGGATGTCCCGGCTCCTGTTCCAGCCATTCCTGCATGGACCGGCGGAGACGGTCTGCTTTATCGGTCCCTTGCAGTTGTTCGGGCCTGTAACCGTCGTGAAGTAGGGCTGGTTCTGGGCAGTCGGCGATGCGCCAGTGGGGTTCGTCCTGGAGCAGTTCACGCACGCTGTCATCCACCATCGAGTGATACGGGCGGCTCCAGCGAATGCGGGGATGGCGACGAAAGAGGCGGCTCACACTGGAGTAAGGCGCCATCGCAGCACCCTGCTCATGGCGCAGCAGGTTGATGACCAGCACATCCGGCTGGGCCATGAGCGCCTTGAGTGCAGGGATCGCTTCAGCTCTGAGACATTCATCTGCATCAAGCACGAGCACCCAGTCGCCTGTGACGAACTCCAGGGCGACATTGCGAGCTGGAGCGAAATCGCCTGGCCAAGGCAACTGTTCGACCCGTGCCCCTGCCGCCTTTGCAATGGCGATGGTGTTGTCGGTAGAGCCTGTGTCAACGACGACCATTTCGTCGGTGAAGGCTTTGACGGAGTCCAGGCAGGCTCCCAGCCGCTCCTGCTCGTTTCGCACGATCATTGAGAGGCTGAGCATGGTCTTGGGCACAACTGGGGCTGAGGCTAGGCCCGTTTAGTCGGTGAATTCATTGATGCCCATCGTTGATGGAGCTGAAGATGGATTTGTAGGTAAGAGACGTTGAAGCAACTGTTGCTGCGCGTCAGGCATTTGCCCCGGGCTGTAAGCCGCTGGAATTGAACTGGGAAGCAGTGCGTTCAGGGCCTCCCATACGTAGGGGCTTCCATAGACCACCAAGCCAAACAGTCGGTTCAAGTCAATCAGTTGTTTGATGGCGTCAGTCCAGGGCTCACGCATGTTGCGGTTGGCTTGAAAGGGATTGCCACGCACAAACAATTGCAGGAGCAGCGGTCCGTTGCCGAGGCGATCGAGCGCCATGGGGCCCAGAGGGTCTGTTGCATCTGCCCACGGAGAAATGCCAAGGGGATGACTCAGCACGGAGTGGAATCCGAGGGCCTTGGGAAGAAGAATTGCAGGGGCATCGGCAGGAAGCACCGGGCAGGGAAGAACACCATCAACCCGGATCAGGTTGATGCCATGGATGGGCGTGGCTTGGGTTGATGCTTCGGGCTGGATTGACCGGTTCGCGGTTTGAGAGTTGGAGATCTCCAGCGACTGCTTCACGAGCTCCAACGTGAAAGCTCTTTCCTCTGTTGTTTCGATCGTCTGGTCGTTGTCGCACGAATCCTGCAGCAGCGGGATGGATTGCAAGGCAGCCTGACGGCGTTCGAGCGAGTCGTGAAGACGGGCCATGGGCACACGACCCGAATGGAGTGCATCGCAGAGGGCGTCGATGGCAGCCACGGCATCGGCCGGCATCAAAATGAGGTCTGCACCTGCGGCGAATGCAAGCACTGCGGCCTCTCCTGCTCCGTAGCGTGCCGCAATCGCCTCCATCACCAAGGCATCGGTGACAACAAGGCCCTTGAAGCCAAGATCAACCCTCAAAAGGGTGGTGAGCACGTTTGCGGAAAGGGTGGCGGGCCACTGTTCATCCAATGTTGGAATCAATAGATGGGCGGTCATCACACTGCTGACTCCCTCCTGGATCAGGGTGCGAAACGGCTGAAGTTCAAGGCTCTCCAAGCGTTCGCGACTGTGTGGCAACAGAGGCAGTTCCAGGTGGGAGTCGGTGGCGGTGTCGCCATGGCCAGGGAAATGCTTGGCGCAGCCCAAGACGCCTGTAGCGGCCAGTCCCCGTTGAAAGGCTCCTGTTAACTCCCCGACGGTGTGTGGATCTTCTCCCCATGCCCGCACGTTGATGACCGGGTTGTCGGGGTTGCTGTTTACATCGCAAACCGGAGCCAGCACCCAATTCAGGCCGCAGCGCTTCGCCTGATTTCCAGAACAACGTCCGTAGTTTTCGGCAAGCTGGATCGCTTGTTGCGGATCACTCCGGTAGAGGCGTCCGAGCGCCATCGGTGGCACAAGCCAGCTGGCCCCCTCAAAGCGTTGGCCCACTCCCTCTTCAACGTCGGCGCACAACAGGATCGGTTGCCCAGCCCAGCGTTGAAAGGTGCGGCAGCGCTGTTGCAACTCTGTGGCTGTTCCCCCGAGCAGGATCACCCCACCAACCCCTGCTCTTAACAGCTCTTCAAGCTCGTGATTGCTCAGCTCCCAGCGCGGGTATCGCCTTTGCCTGTCTGTGGCATGACCGCTGGCGCGCACAACCAACAACCGGGCGACGGCTTGACGCAGCTCGCTTTGACTGATGTCAGCCGCATTCATGGATTGTCTTGGAGTTCGGTTCCTTCCGGTATGTCTCCTCGTTCATCCCGCTCCCGTCCGAGTTCCCCAAGCAAATGGAGCACTGAGGTTCCTTTCTCAATTCCAAGATCGAGCTTGAAAACGATTTCAGGGGCTCGGCGCATTTGCAACCGACGGCCTAGCTCCCCACGGAGGAACCCTCTCGCAGCCTCAAGACCATCCATGACTTCGTCTTTTTGTGCTTGTTCCCCGAAGACACTTACAAAAATCCGACAATGTTGCAGGTCACCACTGACCTCCACTTCGGTGATGCTCACCATCCCCTGATGGACCCGTTCGTCACGGATCCCATTGATGAGCAGCTCGCTGGTTTCCTTGCGGATCAAGGCCGCAACCCGTTCAACTCGACGTCCCTGGGCCATCGTCAGCTCAGTGTTGCTGTAGTAGTCACCATGGCACGTAGCACCAGGACAAGAGTGATGAAGCCGCTAATCAAAGCTCCGATCAGAGCAACGGCGGTTACGGGATTGCTCAGCCGCTGAACGAGGGGCTGGGCAACGGAGTTGAGGACTCCAAGCCCGAAGGCAATGAGGTAGCGCGGGTAACGCGTCACATTGACGAAAAACTCGCGCATGGTCCTGGCAGGGAAATGAATCTGATAGCTACTCTGCCGGCTTAGGGCTAAGACGGTCATGCTTGAGCTGCATCAATTCCGTCACTCCGCCTTTTGCCTCAAGGTGCGGATGGCGTTGCATGCCAAAGGTTTGAGCTTTCGAGAAGTGGAAGTGACACCTGGAATCGGTCAACTTGCCGTGTTCCGTTTGTCAGGGCAAAGACAAGTTCCGGTGCTTGTGGATGGCGACACGGTGATGGCAGATTCCAGTGCGATCTGTCGTTATTTGGAGGAGCTTCAGCCCGAACCGTCGTTCTTCCCGAAGGATCGTCGCGCCGTTGCACAGATTCATGTGATCGAAGACTGGGCCGATACAACCTTGGCCGGATCCGTTCGCGCAGCTCTGCTGCAGGCAGCGGTGGATGATCCTGATCTGCGTGCGGCCCTTTTGCCTGATGACGTGCCAGGCCCGATTCGGCAGGTGATGACCGGTATGCCAACGGGTTGGCTGAGCGGGGTCAATGAGCTGTTTGGCCAGGAAGAGCGTTCCGCCATGCTCCACAACCTGATCGCGATTGCAGATGGCCTCACTCCTGACAGCTTTTTGGTTGGCGATGCCCTCAGCTTGGCTGATTTGGCAGTAGCGGCTCAGCTTTCCCTGTTGCGCTTCCCCGCTTCAGCAGGGTCCCAATTGGCTGGCCGCGGCGTTGCTGGTCTCAGTGATCATCCTCGCCTTCAGCCTTTGTTTGAGTGGCGCGATCGACTGGAGGCTCGTGTGTTCAAGCAGGATCTTGCAGCTGTGTGAGCGTGAGCTTGTAGCGGCTTGCGCGTTGCACAAAAGATTCGCTGGCTTCCCCTGGGGATGGATAGGTCTGTTGCCATTGCTCCACACAGATTTTGCTCATGCTTTCAGCGGTTGAAACGTCTGGGCATGGTTGATAGCGACTCAGGGTTTCAATCCTGCTGAGCCTTGGTGCTCTTGCCCCATGCATGACCTGAAGAACAAGCTCATCACTCAGAAAGACTGAGGCATCGATCGGGGTTTGTTTCCTCCCGATCACGGTCGTTTCCAGCAATCGATCGTCGCTCAGTCGAGCGAGCTGACGGTTCACCTGATCAGGGGCTTGCTCCACGCTGAGCAGTTGCTTGCCTAGAAGCGCCTGTCCAACGGCTCTGGCATTAAACGGTCGATTTCCCACCACATCGTTGTGCTGATTCAGCTGAAACTGGGCAAGATGCTTCAAGGGGGGCAAGCTTTCGTCCACCTTGCCGTTTGCTAAAAGATCAAGGCTTTCCACCTGCCAAAGCCCTTCAAACCAATTCGGGTACACAAGATCCTGGTTGGGTCGTGGCCGCGGCAGAGGAGCTGGATCCGGCCAAGTTGGCCATGCCTCAAGGCGGGCTTCGAGTTGCTGACTGTTTTGGGTGTTGTCCGCTAGGGCTGGTTTTGAGGGCCCAACGAGTAAAAGCACGGCCATGATCAGTGCCAGTAGTGGCCGAGTCATGTCCGATCCCCTCATTCGTGCTTGTGATCACTACGTGGTACTCGAGCCTGGCAAGCCAGAACGACTGCTCAGCTCCGACGACACCCTGACATGGCTGACGGAGCAGCTGGAAAATATGTCAGTGCTACCCAGTGATTTGCGTGATTTTGGGTCTTCATCTGCTGCCGCAGAAAGATTGTTGGATACGGCGTGCGATCTCGAACTAGCACCTGGTCTCAATCTTCAATGGTTTGCGGTGCGTTTGGAGCCTGGAACATGAGCTCATGGGGTTTGAGGATGCCAGGAATGGCCTCAAGAATCTGCTCTGTCACAGCGTTCACCGTCTCGTGGCCCACAGTGATCCGTAAATCCGCCTCGGCATAAAGAGGGGTACGAGCTTCAAGGATCGCGTCGAGAGCCGCGGCAGGATCATGCTCCTGAAGCAATGGCCTTTCCCCTGGATCCACAAGGAGACGCGCCAGCAGTTGGTCCCGTTCAGGGGCAAGCCAGATCACGATCCCTTGATGCAGAACACCCCAGTTTTCTGGTTGCGTGATCACCCCACCACCGGTTGCAACCACGAGCGAATGGCGTTGGCCAATGGCTTGCAGCACCTGGCTTTCAAGGGTTCGGAACCCTTGCTCTCCGTCGGTCTCAAAGATTTGGGGAATGGGGCGGCCAGCCAGCGCTTCCACGACTCCATCGGCGTCAACGAAGCCATAGCCCAGTCGTTGGGCTAAAGGGCGCCCTGTGCTGCTTTTGCCACTGCCCATCATTCCGATCAGATAAAGGTTGCGTCCTCCCAGACGGGCCTTCAAAGGGTGTGGTGTCGTGGTCGCGCCGTCAGCCATCAGTTCGGCAGGTGGGTGAACTCACTAGGATGATCGCTGGTCAGACCACGTCATGACTGATGCCATCACGACGGCACCGCACGGCCAAGGTCGTGGCTGTGTCATCACCCGCCGAGCCTGTTTCAGCTCCAGCCACCGTTACTGGTTGCCGGAATTAAGTGCTGACGACAATGCTGCCCGCTTTGGATCCTGTGCAATGGCCCCTGGCCATGGACACAACTACGAATTGATCGTGTCCATGGCCGGTGGTCTTGACGCCAACGGCATGGTGCTGAATCTCTCTGAGGTGAAGCATGCGATTCGTTCTGAGGTCACGGAACAACTCGACTTCCGCTTCCTCAATGAGGCTTGGCCAGAATTCGATGTCTCCAGTTCGGAGGGTTGCCTGCCAACCACCGAAGCTCTTGTTCGAATTATTTGGTCTCGGTTGGCCAATCAGCTCCCGCTTGTGGCGCTGCGCCTTTATGAATCATCTGGCCTGTGGGCCGACTACCTCGGACAAACCATGGACGCCTATCTCACCATCCGCACTCACTTCGCTGCTGCGCACCGCCTGGCAAGACCAGAGCTAAGCCAGGAAGAAAATGAGCTGATCTACGGCAAATGCGCCAGACCCCATGGCCATGGCCACAATTATTTAGTCGACGTAACGGTTCGCGGAAGCATTGATCCACGTACTGGGATGGTTTGCGATTTAGCAGCGCTTCAGCGTCTCGTGAGCGATTTGGTCGTTGAGCCTTTTGATCACACTTTCCTGAATAAGGACGTCGCCCATTTCGCCGATTGTGTCCCTACCGCTGAGAACATTGCCCTTCATATCGTTGATCGACTGACCACTCCCGTGCGCGCCATTGGAGCGCAGCTTCATAAGGTTCGACTTCAGGAAAGCCCAAATAACGCTGCAGAGGTCTATGCCGAGGCTCCGGCGCTGAATGCAATGCCTGAAGCAATGCATGCCGTCGTGAACGGCTGAGCCCGCTTCGACGTGCAGCGACCATTGGTTCGTCTAGTGCTTGCTGTCAGCCTGGATGGACGGCTTGCCCCTCCCCTAGGTGGTGCTGCTCAACTAGGGGGTGCCGGTGATCGGCGGGTGCTTGAGCAAGCTTTGGCTTGGTCTGATGCTGTGTTGATCGGTGCAGGAACACTGCGAGCCCATCGCTGCACCTGTTTGATTCATGATCCACAGCTGTTGGCTCAGCGAAAGCAAGACGGCAGGCCCTTGCAGCCAGCGGCTTTTGTTGTGAGCCGCCATCCCGACTTTTGTCAGGAATGGCCGTTTTTCCACCAAGCGCTTGAGCGTCATCTCTTGACCCCAGATCGGATGTCAGCAGAGGGGTTTTTCTCTACTCATCGCTTGCAACTCTCTTGGGGAAGCACCTTGGTTGAGCTTGCTGCATTGGGTTTTCAGCGCTTTGTCCTTCTTGGAGGCGCTGGTCTTTGCGGATCACTACTGGAAGCCGATCAAGTCGATGAGCTCCAATTAACCCTGAGCCCGTGCCTGCTAGGAGGTCGGTTCAGCTGGATTCCGAGCGATGGATGCTGCATGCCACCGGCGCTGTCGCAGCCCAATGCGTGGACGCTGATCTCGGCCGATCAACTGAGCGGCAATGAGCTCGTGGTTCGTTACGGACGCAGTCGCTGAAAGAGCTCGCTCAGGGGGACATCCTGGAGGTCTGTTGCCTGGAGTCCCAGCAGCGATGCCAGGCAGCGCTTGATCACAACTTGGGCGTCATCTCCAATGCGGCCAGACAACAGTTCGCTGATAACACCGAGTTCTCTGCCACTGCGACTGGTTTCACGAATGAGACATTCACTGACGGGCTTGGCTAATGCTTGGCAAGGCGGCTCCCCCATGCTGCTTAAGGGTTCAAGGTCGAGTTCAGCGTCCTTTAGGGCCTGTTTCGCTAGTTGTTGACATTGGTCAGCAAGCTGACTCTCGAGTTTGGGCCGCATCATTTGCAGCAATGGTTGCAGGAGTCCAGCTTGCACCGCACCTCCGCTGAGCATCAAGCTGACCGCCATGAGCGATAAAACCACCTGCTTTTTATGTGGTGTCGAACGGTTCACAGCAGGTTGAGCGGAACTGGCTTCCCTTCAGTGTGACTCCGGTGGCTCTCACTGGTTAGGGTCATCACCTTCGCCGCTGTCTTCGCCGGTTATGGCATCCCTGAAGGCTCGTTGGCATCGCTCGATTCGGGAGATCCCTGAACAGCAGTGGGAGCAGCTGCTTGGTCCTGACGTCATTCCTTTTTATCGCTGGAACTGGCTCGCTGCCCTTGAGGATTCTGGGAGCGTGGCGCCCGATCAGGGATGGCAACCGCTTCACCTATCCCTGTGGCGCGGAGAGGACCAGCTTTGTGCGGTCGCACCTTTGTATCTGAAGGGGCACAGCTACGGGGAATTTGTTTTTGATCAAGCGTTTGCCCGGCTCGCTGGCGATCTTGGACTTCGTTATTACCCAAAGTTGATTGGGATGAGCCCCGTAAGCCCGGTACAGGGTTATCGCTTTCATGTGGCTGCGGATGAAGATCCTGCAGCATTGACTCAACTCATGCTGGAGTTAATTGATGCTTTTGCGCGGAATAATGGCATCCTTAGTTGTAATTTTCTCTATGTCGATCCTCTCTGGCGTCCTTTGGCAGAGGCGGCAGGTTGCGCCTCTTGGTTAAACCAGCAGAGCCTCTGGACATCAGATGGTCAGACCGATTTCAGCGACTATCTAGCAGGCTTTAATGCTAATCAGCGGCGCAACATCAAACGAGAGCGGAAGGCGGTTCGTGAGGCAGGGCTTGAGATCACGCCTCTTTGTGGTGAGGACCTTGATCATTCGTTGATGCAATGCATGCATAGGTTCTATGAACAGCACTGCGCTCGTTGGGGGATGTGGGGTAGTAAGTATCTCGAAGCATCATTTTTCGACGCTTTAGCGACAAACGCGTTGCGAGAGCGGATTGTTCTCTTTAGTGCTCATCGTGGCAACCCCCATGAGCCCGTCGCGATGTCACTTTGCGTCCATGACGATGCGTCTCTCTGGGGCCGTTACTGGGGCAGCAACGAAGAGATTGATTGTTTGCATTTTGAGGTTTGCTACTACGCGCCCATTGAGTGGGCGCTTAAGCAAGGATTGAAGAGTTTTGATCCAGGGGCAGGAGGGAGCCATAAGCGACGGCGTGGGTTTGTGGCTCGGCCTCATACCAGCCTCCATCGTTGGTATGAGCCCCAAATGGATGGACTGATTCGTGGCTGGCTAGGCAAGGTCAATCCATTGATGCTCGAGGAGATTGAGGCGATTAATGCTGAGCTGCCTTTCCGAAAAGAGACGCCATCGCTTGCTCTGTAAGTTGAGAAGAGAATCGCAGTCAGATTGAACCAGACCAACACCGTCATTGACCTAAACGCGTGTGCTCAGCTGGATGATCAGTTGTCGCAGCGGTTTATAGCTTTGGATCCATTGGGTTATTTCTTGATTCGAGTGGATGCTGCAGCGGCTGAATTGGTTGTTGAGCACTACGGCAACACGATTGATGAGCAAGGTCTTGCACGAGACCCCGATTCAGGCGAAGTAATTGCTTGCCGTCAAGGTGGTCCAAGAACGCCTACGGCCGTGTTGCGTGGGCGCACTGCAAAAGAGGTGGGCATTGCCTTAAGCGAAGGGGAGGGAAACCATCCCCTCAGCTGTTTAGATCATGCGTTGTATTTAGGCCGTGAACTTCAGAAGGCTGAACAGTGCTTGCGGGAAGGAAGCGCGTACGTTCAGGATTAATACTTCAAACAGGCTGAAGTTCGCGCGAGTTACTGGGTTCTTCTGGTGGCAATGATTCCAGTTGTTCACGGATTTCTTTTTGCACAATGGCTCTGTATTCCATGAAATGCTCGTTGTGAGCAAGAACAACGATGAATTGTTCAAGCATGGCTGGATTTTGGCGTGCCATCCCAAAGAGATAGCGCCAAAAGCGTCCTCTTGTATCGCGTTTGAGGCCTTGGCGCCAGATCACGATCGAAAGCGCTTTGACATCCGTCCAAGTTGGCAATTTGCTAGTGCCTTTCCAGCGTGGAGCACCCATCTTTAAGTAATAGGAGTAAACGCGATCCATGTAGGCATTGGGTTCATAGAGCGTGCAAAATGCTTCTACGTACTCGTTAGCAATGTCACGAATTGGTCGGGTTGGTTTGAAATTAAGCAGGTTAGTTTGATTCACGCCTTTGGCAGCCGATTCATCTTGAATCAGGCGACCTTCTTTCTCAAGGCGATGCCATAGGGCTGTTTGGGGAAGAGCTTGGAGCATTCCCATCATTGCTGCGGGGATGCCTGTGCGGGTCACGAAGTCAACGATCCGGAGGCCGGCGCCATCCTTTTCTCCATCAAAACCGATGATGAATCCAGCCATAACCCGAATGCCATTTGCCGTAATCCGGTCAACAGCGGCGTCAAGGGGATTGCGAGTGTTTTGAACTTTTCTCGCAACTTCCAAACTGGCTTCGTCTGGAGTTTCGATACCCAGAAACACGCTTTCGAAACGAGCTTCGTGCATCATTCGCATCATTTCGTCGTCATCTGCTAGATCGACTGACGCCTCTGTGGCAAAACTAAATGGGTAGCCACGATCTTCTTGCCAGGATCTGATTTCAGGAAGCAAAAGCTTCGCGTTGCGCTTATTTCCGATGAAATTGTCATCCACCAGGAAGATCGAACGTCTCCATCCGAGGTCGTAGAGAGATTGCAATTCAGCGATCAACTGCTCAGGTGTTTTGGTGCGTGGTTTGCGGCCGTAGAGAACGATGATGTCGCAAAATTCGCAATTAAACGGGCATCCGCGAGAGAACTGCACGCTCATTGAGTCATAAGCATCGAGCTGCAGCAGGTCAAAGCGAGGAATTGGAGTGGAGGTCACATCTGGTTTTTCGCCTTCAGCGCTAAACCGACCGCCGCTGTCACCCCTTTGGATGGCTTCGATAAAGAGAGGCAGGGTGATTTCTCCCTCATCCAAGATCTTGAAGTCGGCGTCCGCAATTTCCGGCGCATCAGGGGTGGAGCTGGCGTATGGACCACCCACTGCCACAGGAATGCCACGGCGCTTTGCCTCATTGATCTGCTGTTGCATGTCGTCCTTCTGGACGATCATTCCTGAGATCACCACCAGCTCTGCCCAATCCCATTCGGCATCGGTCACCTCGCGCACGTTCCGATCCACCAACTTCATCTCCCATTCCTGGGGAAGTAAGGCTGCAACTGTGACCAGGCCTAAAGGAGGCAGCAGTACTTTTCGATTAACCAGTTCCAGAATTTTTTCGTAACTCCAGAATGTTTTGGGGAATACGGGGTAGATGAAAAGAGTGCGCATGGTGGTAACGGGAGAGCTAAGCGTTCGTGGAATCCGGCCGACCCTCAACAGACCGGTAATAAATCCGAAGATTGCGATGCGCACAAGCTTAAGCGCGTTTGTACGCAACTCGGCAGGGTTTCTGATCTAATGGTTGCTGCAATCTGTGTCTGTTATGGGCGTCGTTATTTACTTAGGTCTTGTGGGTGCCGGTTTGGTTGCAGCTTTTGCCTTCAGCACTCTTCTGCGCGGCATCAAGCTGATTTGACTTCGTTCATCGGCATTGCACCGCGACGCCAGATCTCCCCTAGGGAGAGAATCAGGCCAATTCCCCCTGCAATCGCAAATGTTGCTTGAAGTCCAAGGGTGATCGTGAGCTGAGCTGCGATCAGGCCACTTAAGCCTCCACCACCCAAAAAAGCGATTTGGCTTAACCCGGCCATACGGCCTCTCAGCACCTGCTGCGAGCCAACTTGGGTGATCAAATTGGCGCTACTGAGAAGTCCAGCGGTTCCAGCGCCAATTAGCCAAACCATCAGCAGCACGACGGGAATCAATCGGCTGCTGGCCATCCCAAGTTGAGCGATGGCTGTAATCAAGGCGAAACAACCCAGCGTGAGACCAGGACGGCTGCTGAATTTGTGGCTGTTGCGTTGCAAAATGATCCCACCGGTGATGCTGCCTGCGGCCAGCACACTCGTGAAGAGGCCAAGGTCTTGAGGGCTTGGCCCGAGGGTGTCAGCCGCAATCAGGGGTGCCAGACCTGGGTGAAAGAAGCCAACCACGCAAATCAGGCCGGTGAACTTCAGCACGTGCCGTAAAACGGGTCCGCATTCTCTCCAGGCTGAGTTCAGAGTGGCCGAACTGGAAGTGCTACTCAGTTGCTCAATTGATCGGTTTGGCTTCAGCAACCAGATCACGCTGGCAATCGGTAAGAAATAAGTGAGGGCATCGAGGCTGAGGGCGGTTGCAGGTCCGGTCAAAGCCACCAGCCATCCCCCGATGGGGGGGGCCGACTAATTTCCCAACATTGAAAACAACCGAAAAGCTGGTGAGGTACGGCGCCAATGTGCGTGGATCATCCACCAGCAAAGCGCAGTACTTATTGCGGGCAGTGAGTTCATAGGCACTGGCAATTCCCATGAGAAGTGTGCTGGCGAGGAGCACTGCAACTTGGGCTGTGCCGACCAAAAGAGGAATCGATAGGGCAGCAAGGAGCCCTGCTCCTAGTAGCGCCCATTGGGCCTGAATGAGCACTTGTTCGCAGCCGATGCGATCGGTGCGAACACCAGCTGGACCACTCACGATCAGGGTCGGGAGTGAGAGAGCTGCAAAGTGCAGGGCGAGCAACATGGCGTTGTCGGTGCCGCTCATCAAGATCCAACCCTTGGCAGTGAGACCTGCAAAAGACCCAGCTGTGCTTACCCCAGAGGCAAGAAGAAAAATGGTGCGTTGCCGTTCATGCCAGCTGGCGCTCCTGTTCACGTCGCACCGCGAGCTGCGGCGACCATATGAGCGGCACTCACCACTCTGCCGGTTAGGTCGTAGATGTCTGCTCCTGTGATTTGAACGGGCACCATGGTTCCTGGATTCACTTGCAGTCCGTTATCTCCGGGATGCACCAGCACTTCTCCGTCCACTTCAGGAGCGAATCGGGAGCATCGGCCAATCATTTCTCCTGTAGAGGGATTGTGTTGCTCCACTAGGACATCCACGGTTTTGCCAATCCAGGAAGCATTACGAGCGGCAGAAATGGGCTGTTGCAAGGTCATTAACTTGTCCTTGCGCGCGATGGCAATTTCATCTGGCACTGAGTTGGGAAGTGTTGCTGCAGCCGTGCCGTCTTCTGGCGAAAAGGTGAAAATCCCAACGTGATCAAAGCGTTGACGTTCTAAGAAACCGGCCAGATGCTCAAATTGGGCTTCTGTTTCGCCCGGGAATCCCACAATCAATGTGGTGCGAAGGATCGAATCCGGTAGTTGTTCACGAATCTGATCGAGCAATCGTTCATTGACATCCGCTTGCCAAGGTCGATTCATGGCTCGCAACACCTCAGGATGGCTGTGCTGAAGCGGTAAATCGAGATAGGGCAGCACATTCGGAACATCTCGGTAGGCGGCAAGAACGCTTGGGGTAAGCCCCGTGGGGTAGGCGTAGTGCACGCGAATCCAGGGGATTTCCACGTCGCCGAGTGCCTTTAGGAGGTCGGCAAGACGGGGCTTGCCGTAGAGGTCAAGCCCGTAATTGGTGGTGATCTGGCTGATCAGGATCAATTCCTGAACCCCTTGTGCTGCCAACTGATGGGCTTCAGCCACGATCGATTCGATCGTTCTTGAGCGTTGATTTCCGCGCAGATGGGGAATGATGCAAAACGCGCAGCGGTAGTCGCAGCCTTCAGCAACTTTTAAATAGGCAACGGCTTCACCTGTGGTGCGGTAACGAGGCAGGTTTTCGTCGGCTACGAAGGTTGGCGTTTGACTCACGCGGTTCACCCGTTCTCCCGCTTCGACCTGCTGCAGCACCTCCACGATGTGTTGGTAGTCGCCGGTTCCAACGATCGCTTTTGCCTCTGGTATCGACTCCAGAAGCTCGTCTTGAAAATGCTGGGCCAGGCATCCAGCAATGATCAACTCCTTGCCTTGCTCGGCAAGTCCCACAAGGGTTCGTACTGATTCTTCGCGGGCGTCTTGTATAAAGCTGCAGGTGTTGACCACCACAAGGTTGGCATCGTTTTCATCGCTGCTTACCCCATAGCCGGCTTCCGCGAGAAGTCCAAGCATGTGCTCTGTATCCACGCGATTTTTTTCGCAGCCCAAATGGGCGAAGGCCACCGTTGGCCGTTCCGAGAGGCTGTTGCCTGTTTTGGCGTCCCCGGCCATGGCATGACCCTGCAATCCCCCAGTTTAAGAGCGGATGCACGGATGACACCCATGCTTAAACGCTGAATTGCTCACGCTTTGCTGCCAAAATCATGGGTAATTGATCGGCCTTAATGGCAACTCAGCGTCTCACCAGCCGACGCCGGCAGGACCAAGGCTCGAAATGGGTTCGGATTGTGATGGCCGTTTTGGCCACGATCGGCGTCATCGATACGGGCTCGATCACTCTCAAGTTCTGGGGAGTACTTGGGGATCTCACCTGTCCGATGGGCGCAGGTGGTTGTGACAAGGTCCTGAATAGTCCTTGGGGCACGTTGGTTCAGGGGGATGGCTTCAGCATTCCCCTCTCCTTTGCAGGCTTAATTGCTTATCTCGCCGTGCTGGTCATGGCGGTTGTGCCCTTGCTCCCAGGTTTGTCAGAGAACAAAGCTGACCTGTCGCGTCGCACTTGGTGGGGCTTGTTTACTGTCTCACTCGTCATGGCTGTGTTCAGCCTGGTGCTCGTGGGCCTGATGGTGATCAAGATCCAGGCCTTCTGCTTTTTCTGTGTTCTTTCGGCGGTTCTCTCCCTCACCTTGCTGGTGTTGTCGTTGGTCGGAGGAGGGTGGGACGAACCCTCTCAACTGCTGTTTCGGGGATTCCTTCTCGCACTGGCCGTGTTGCTTGGTGGCCTGATTTGGGCTTCAGTTTTGGATCCTGCACGTCCTGATGCCGTAGCGACAGGCCCTGGCGCAGCTCCACCGGTGCTCACGGAGAGCAACCCAGCAAAAACTTCTCTTGCCGAACACCTCACCGCTTCTGGAGCTGTGATGTACAGCGCCTATTGGTGCCCTCATTGCCATGAGCAGAAGGAGATGTTCGGTAAGGAAGCTGCCAAAACTCTCAAGGTTGTTGAGTGCGCTCCAACAGGTCAAAACAACGAAGCCAAGCTCTGTCAAAGCAAGGGGATTGAAGGCTTCCCGACTTGGGAAATAAACGGTGAGCTCGATTCAGGCGTGAAAAAACTTCCTGACCTTGCCCGACTTTCTGGATATAAGGGGCCCAATGACTTCTGAACCCAAGATCCACTCTTTAAGACGTCACGGCTCTCGTCCCGGTGGCTTGGCCTTTGACTTGGCGGCTATGGCGGCACCATTGAGGCATGGGAGCTGGGGTGTCATTACGGAAATGTCCGCCCCTGCTTTCTTTCCTAAATAAGCAAGCTTCCAACAGCAAAGCACTTGATTGCTGGCGATGCAGTAAGTCCAACATCAGGTTCAGCTCCGCACGCCTGCTTTCATTCAGAAGGGTGCTCTGCTCAGGATGTTGCTGTTGCATGAGCCTGAGAGGCGTCATCGCTTCGAGGCTTGGCGTGGCTTTCTGCAGTGTTCGCAACACGTCTTGCATGCCATGGGCTGATCGATCAACGCCGGCAACGCGCCAGCACTCTGATCTCAGCCACTGGATGGATTGGGTTAGTTCTTGTTTGCTGAGTGTTCCACGATCGTGATCGTTGTCTGATGTTGCTTCTGATGGTCGTTCTTCTTTGGTTGTTTTAGGGAGTGGATTGCCAAGATCGATGTCACGCAGTTGCCTTGCAAATACAAGGCATTCCATCAATGAGTTGCTGGCAAGTCGATTGGCTCCATGCAGACCGGTGCAGGCCACTTCGCCTACGGCGTAAAGACCAGGAAGGCTGGTGGCAGCTTTCAAGTCGGTGGCGACACCTCCCATCCAATAGTGGGCTGCAGGAGCCACGGGAATCGGCTGGTTCTCTGGGTTGATCCCGAAGTTGTGGCAGCGTTCCAGAATCGTGGGAAAGCGCCGTAGCAAGGTCTCAGTGTTGATTGGGGTGAGGTCTAAGCCCATGTGAGCAACCCCCTGGGCCTGCATGCGGCGAACCAGAGCGCGACTGACCTGATCTCTTGGGGCTAAGTCTTTCCCTTCCAGTTCATGGACGGGGCTCTGTCCCAAGGAGTCAACAAGTAGAGCCCCCTCTCCGCGGACGGCTTCAGAGATTAAGAAGCAAGGTGCATGTTCAAGTTTGAGGGCTGTGGGATGGAACTGAATGAATTCCAGATCTTCGATGGCGGCTCCGGCTTGCCAGGCCAGTGCAACACCTTCGCCGCAGGCTTGTGCTGGGTTGGTGGTGTTGGTGTAAAGGTGGCCGCCACCTCCGGTGGCTAACACCACGGCACGGGCAGGAATCCAGTGAAGTCTTGGGCCTTCGAGAACCTGGACGCCACAGCAGCGATTGTTATGCACCCAGAGTTGGGTCACCCGAACCCCTCGGCGATGCTGCAAACCAGGACGAGCATCCACGCGTTCTCTCAAGACATCCACTAAAGCTTTGCCCGTGCGGTCTTGTACGTGGAGAACCCTTCGATGACTATGTGCGGCCTCGAGGGTGGTCGCCAGTGACCCATCAGGGTTGCGATCAAACTCCATGCCAAGCTCTTGCAGTCTGAGCACGCTGTGTGGGGCTGCATCAACCAGAAGGCGCACGGCATCGCCATCACACAGCCCAGCTCCTGCTCGAACGGTGTCTTCGCCGTGGCTTCCAGCATCGTCGTTGGAACGGGTGACCGCTGCAATCCCTCCTTGAGCCCACCGACTCGACGATCGCCTGCTTGTGTTTCGATTGAGGAGCAGGACCCGCAGACCAGCTGGTAGCTCCAAACATGTCATCAGCCCGGCCGCACCGGCGCCAATCACGATCACATCCCAGGGTCCAGGCGCAATCGGATCGATAAAGGTTGAGATGCTGCTCATGGGAGCAAAAACCGCCAGTGCTCCTGGCGGTTCAAGCTTGGATCAAAGTCAACGGTACTGACCGTCGTTGATGCGATCGAAGCCCTCGTTGAGAGCAATCGATGGAGCTGTGACCACGAAATTGTCGCGGTATTTCTCGAACAACTCTTTCTGACGCTCTGAGAGGTCGAGTTCTAAAACGTCATCGACGTTCTCGTAGGGACCTCCCAAAACAATCTTTCCCGCGAAAGTGGGGTACATCCCAGGGAATTGCTGAAAGCGACGCACCGAGGAATTGTTTAAATCAACCTTGTCGCCGCGTTCGGCGAGTTTGTCGTCTGCGACATTTCTAATCTCAGCGGCAGAAACACTGGGGGGAACGAGAAGGCCTATCAATAGGCCTCCGATCACAACCAAGCCCGTCAGCCAGGACAACAGGCGCTTCATCTGAACTCTCCGTCGGGATTCGGAACTAACTTCCGGCAGCGCCGGTATGGAAACCTTACAAGTGCAGAACCCTTTTGCTGCCTCAGTACAGCCAGGCGTTCGCAGTTCGTTTCAGATCAGACCACTCAGGCTTGGAACTGAGAGGGAGAGCACAAGAAACAAAGCATCAATAAGGAGGGTGGTGGAGAGCACCGCTGTGGCAACCCGCCAAGCATCCTGATGCTCTGTGGGTTTGGCTGCTTGCGTCCGAAACCGCTTTGCCAACCAGAGAATTAGCCCTGCAAATGCAATGAGGATCGATAGCGAAACGGGTTGCAAAACCAGCTTTGCAGCCTCGTTAAGAAGATGGGGGGCTTCGCTTGAAGTGGCTTGAACAACTTCTGGCCAAAACGACATGACCCCGGTCAGAGCCATCGTGATATCGGTGATCGCTGTGCCCAGAAGAGAGGCTAGGTAAAAGGAACAGCTCAACTTCCAGCGACTATTAAGCCCACCAATGGCGAGCGGTAGAGCAATGGCCTCGACGGGGAGATGCAGTACCGGATGCATGCGCAGCCATCCCCAAAACAGGGTGCCGGCCAACCAACTTCCGCTGAATCCCACGAGCAAAGTTCCCGCCTGTCTCCAAGACGCATTGCCCATCTGCACTGCCACGATCCCCGCCGTCAGCAGCACTGCAGTAAAGAGACAGGAACTGAATGGGTGAAAACGCACCCATGGTGCTTGCAGGAAGACTGGCAGAACAACCAATGCCGAAGCCCAGAAGGACAACGAGCGAAGGAACGAAACCGACGGAACCTTGGACATCACCAGGGTTTTCGTTTCCGTTGTTGGCGTCTGAATCAGACCACTCAGCAAAAGGGTTCCCCCGAATGAAGCAAAGAAAGGACTCGAAGATTAGAAGATTTGAACCGATAGTCGGGATCTGGTTTAGAAGCGCAATAGCGCATAGTCGTATTGCCCTCAGCTAAAAGAGTGCTTTGACGACAGATCCCGGACTGCTTGAAGCTTGCTGGCGTGATTTTGTACTCGGCGTTGTGCAGGGGCTAACGGAATTTTTGCCGGTTAGCAGCACGGCCCATCTCAAGGTTGTGCCCGTTCTTGCAGGCTGGGGCGACCCTGGTGTCTCTGTGACTGCCGTGATTCAACTGGGCAGCATCGTGGCTGTCATTGCTTACTTTCGTGCTGATTTGGCGGGAGTGCTCAAAGGCATCAGTGGAGCGTTCAGGCGCGGTCAATGGCGTGAGCCTGAGGCGCGGCTTGGAATTGCGATGGCGATCGGCACCTTGCCGATTTTGGTTGCAGGGTTGTGCATCAAGTTGTTTTGGCCGGGCTATGCCACCTCCCCCTTACGCAGTGTTCCGGCCATCGCTGTGGTCTCGATCGTGATGGCGCTGCTGTTAGGCCTCGCTGAACGAATGGGACCGCGCTTGAAACAGCTCACTCAGGTGGAGGGACGCGACGGACTCGTGGTGGGTTTAGCGCAGGTGCTGGCCTTGATCCCTGGCGTTTCGCGCTCAGGAAGCACGCTTACAGCATCACTTTTTGATGGTTGGAAGCGGGCGGATGCGGCGCGCTTCTCGTTTTTGTTAGGGATTCCTGCCATCACGATCGCAGGATTGGTGGAATTGAAAGATGCCTTCTCAGAGCCCAGCGCGGGAGGTGTGTTGCCTGTTTTTGTTGGAATCTGCTCTGCCGCAGTGGTGTCCTGGCTGGCGATCGACTGGCTCATTAAATATCTCCAGAGCCACAGCACCTGGATTTTTGTTGTGTACAGGTTGCTCTTTGGTGTCCTTCTTCTGGTCTGGTGGTCTGGTTCGGCATCAAACTGAACGGAGTTGAGCGTCAGCCCCGTGTGGAATGAACCTTCTGCCGGTGTGGCTGTTGCAGCTCTTGATCCGGATCGTGCTTCCCGTCAGCCCGCACCGGCCGTTGTGGCATCGGTGGAGCCGGGATCGATCGGAGAGGACCTTGGCTTTGAGCCTGGGGATCAGTTGTTGAGCATTAATGGTGTTCGTCCCCGAGATCTGATCGATTACCGCTATCTAATTGTTGAAGAAGAGTTGCACTTAGAGATTCGCGATGCGGCAGGGGCGCTTCATCATGTGGATCTTGAAAAGGATGAGGACGACGGCCTTGGCCTGGCCTTCACAGAAGCATTGTTCGATGGATTGCGTCAGTGCAGCAATGCTTGTGCCTTCTGCTTCATCGATCAGCAACCACCTGGCCACCGCAGCAGCCTCTATCTCAAGGACGATGACTACCGCTTGAGCTTCCTCTATGGCTCCTACTTAACACTCACAAATCTCAGCGATTCCGATTGGCAAAGGATCGAACAACAGCGTCTGTCGCCTTTATTCGTTTCTGTCCATGCCACTGACCCCGAGCTGCGCTCGAGCCTTTTGCAAAATCCACGGGCCGGTCAGCTCTTGCAGCAACTGAGCTGGTTCGCCGAGCGTGATCTGCAGATCCACGCACAGGTGGTGGTGTGTCCTGATCAAAACGATGGAGCGGCTTTGCTGGGCACCATCGAGGATTTGGCTCAATTTGCCGGTGGTGAGTGGCCGGCAGTGCTCTCCGTAGCAGTTGTTCCTGTTGGCCTAACCCGGTTCAGGCCTCCCTCCGATGGCTTACGTGCGGTTAACCCAGTGGATGCCAGAAAGGTGATTGCTGCAGTGGAACCTCTTCAGAAAGAATTTCAGACCAAATTTGAGAGCAACTTTGTCTGGCTTTCAGACGAGTGGTACTTGATCGCTGGTTTGTCGTTGCCCTCGCGCGCGAGCTACGAAGACTTCCCTCAGCAAGAAAATGGCGTAGGCAGTATCCGAGCGTTCCTCGCTTCTTTGGATGAGGCAACCACCAATCTCCCCCAGGCGGTTGAGAAACCAGTGAAGAGCAGCTGGGTGGTTGGACGTTTGGTCGAAACCGCCCTGGAACCTGTTCTGAAGAGGCTTAATGCAGTGGAGGGTGTTCAGTTGACCTTGCATGGCCTCCCGAGCCCTTACTGGGGGCAAGATCAGGTTGTTACTGGCTTGCTAACGGGACAAGACCTCCTTGATGGCCTGTTGGATCAGGACCTTGGTGATCAGCTTTTGCTGCCTTCCGTCATGCTCCGCCAAGGCGATCCTGTGTTTTTGGACGACATGACCTTGGATCAATTAAGGGCGAGTTTGCCGGTTCCGGTCCGAATCGTGCATGGAGCAGCTGAAATCGTGGCCTCTGCACTCGGTTCCCTTGAGAAAAGCACTTAAGCTCCGCAGAGTTCCAGTTTTGTTGTGCTTCGGACAGCTGCTCATATTTTTTTAGTTGCAGGTTGTTTGCCTGTGTTTGCAGTTTCGACTGCCTTTGCTCAGATAGCGGAGGGCGAGTCCCCCTCCTCTAAATCGTCACTGGCTGAGTCGTCACTGATGGATCAGTCGACACTCCCCAATGCCATCGAGCTCAAAGGATCACGTCCCAAGGCAGATCCATCGGTCATGCCTCCCGCAGCAACCACGCTTCCTGAAGATTTGGATGCGCTGAATGCACCTGACAGTCTTGCTCTACCTGATCTCCCTTCCCAGGTCACGATTCGCGAACTACGCCCTTTAACTCTTCAAGAAGTAGAGCGAATTGTTGAAGTCAATAATCCAAGTTTGAAAGCAGCTGGAAGTCAGGTAGAGCAAGCTAAATCAGGGGTCCTTGCTGCGATATCAGCCTGGTACCCCACTGTGAATCTCACAGCGAATGGACTCCCTCAGTACTTGCAAGCTGATACATACAAGAACCCGAAAACCCTTTCTCAATTCAATACCCCGGATGACAGTGCTGTTAGAACGACGAGTAGTCAATGGTCTGCCAATTTTTCAGCTCAAGTGCAATGGAATCTGATTGATCCCTCACGTGTTCCTCAAATTGCAGCAGCACGCGACAACTTTGAGAAAGCAAGTGCCGCCTACCTGATCGCATTGCGAGAATTGAGGCTTCAAGCGGTAACTGGGTATTTCCAGCTTCAGCGTCAGGATGAACAGGTCCGCATTGGTCAACAGTCAGTCCGTGCTTCGCTTGTGAGTTTGCGTGATGCCCGTGCTCGATATCAGGCTGGAGTTGCGACTAAATTGGAAGTGTTGGAAGCGCAAACGCAATTATCCAGAGATCGTTTGGTTCTCACCGATGGTTTGGCTGGTCAAGCACGTGCTCGCAGATCCTTAGCTGCACTTCTGGATCTCCCACAGGACGTAACTCCAACGGCAGCCAATCCGTCTCGCGTCCTGGGAACCTGGCAACCATCACTGCAAGAAAGCATTATTGCGGCTTATGCATTCAGGGAGGAACTCGATCAGTTCATACTCGATATCTCAATTAATAACAGCAATGCAAATGCTGCTTTGGCTGCTGTGCAACCAATTCTCAGTTTAGTCAACAACTTTTCCAGCTCTCGAACCCAAGGTCAGAGAAATGTTATTGATTTGGATATGGGAGATTACGGATGGTCGGCAAGTAATACGATTGGCCTAAATGCCTCTTGGGCCATATTTGATGGTGGGCGTGCCCGTGCTCAGTACCGCCAAAACAAGCAGCGCGCTGAAGAGAGCAAATTCAACTTTGCGTCTGAGCGTGATCGCATCCGTTCCGAAGTTGAAGATAGCTTCTTCAATCTCCGCAAAGCGTCCCAAAATATCCATACTTCCGCCAGCGAGGTTCTCTCAACGGCTGAGTCCCTTCGGTTGGCTCGTCTGCGCTTTCAAGCCGGTGTAACAACCCAACGAGAGGTTGTAGACACGCAGCGCGACCTCACAAAAGCTGAAGTGAGTTATGCCAACGCGATTACCGACTACAACGTCAGTATTGCCGAGCTGCGACGTCGTACTGGCCTTGATCAAGTGCTGGCGTGTCCAGCTCTCAATCTGCCTGCTGCAAAACCAAATCAGGTCGATCTTGATATTCCTATTGAGCCGCAACCCAATCGTCCTGCTTGTGAAGCTCCTGTTCCTGTTTTTCAAGGCTGATTGAGGGTGCCCGATCCGCTTACTTCCCAGCAACTGCAGAGCGTGCATCGCCTGATCGATCGGGTTGCTGAACGTCAGCGCAATGACTTTGGTCACATCGTGTCTGATGTCAAACCTGATGGAACCCTGATCACAGCCTGTGATCGATGGAGTGATGCCGCCTTTGTAGAGGGACTAGCCGAGATTGCCCCTGGCGAGGGTGTGCTCAGCGAAGAGGGAAGTCAGAAGTGTCCGACGACTCCTGCGTACTGGGTGGTTGATCCGTTAGATGGCACCACCAATTTTGCTGCTGGGATTCCCTACTGGGCTATTTCGATTGCAAGATTCGTCGATGGAGAGCCTGCGGAGGCGTTTCTCGACATCCCATCCTTGCGCCAGCGGATCGTTGCGATTCGAGGACAAGGGGCTTGGCGGAATCAAAAACGTTTGACCCCTGAGAGCAGGGCTGTTGCTGGAAGCTCTTGCGTATCGCTTTGCAGTCGATCAATTCGTGTTCTCCAAAAAAGACCCGATCAGTCCTTTCCTGGAAAAATTCGTCTCTTGGGTGTAGCAAGCCTCAATTTGGTCAGTGTGGCGATGGGCCAAACCGCGGGTGCGCTCGAGGCCACTCCGAAAATTTGGGACATAGCAGCAGCTTGGCTCGTGCTCACGGAACTGGACTGCCCGCTGATCTGGCTGGGCCCTCACCCCGCTCATTTGGAACCAGGTCGTGATCTTTCGGAGATGGGCTTCCCTGTTGTGGCTGCTGGCTCTAGGAAGCAGCTGGAACGCTTGGCGCCCTGGGGAGAGTTTCTGCGCAAGTCTTGAGATGCTCTAACTGCAGGAAGGGGTTGCGAATGGGGTGAGTAGTGGGTTATGGTTTTGGACTGCGCGAGGGAGTAGTACTCCGAGGCGCAGCCGAGGGACAGGAAGGGCGAAAGCTTGAAGTGTTCTGAGGGTGCTTACGAGATTGGGGGAGAGATCCCACGATGTTGTAAGTTTCAAAGGCGGTCGCGAGACCGCAGGCCGCACGTCTCTGAAAGGGGACGCAAAGCCAGAACCTGGACAATCGAAAAGTTTAGGAACTGACGCTTTTATCGCGTTTAGTTGTAGTTAATACCGAAAGGTATTAATGAGAGCTAAATGATATTGCGATAGAGGTGTGAGGTCCCGTCAACATTATTTTAGTTGCAGAGAAGCATTGTGCTTACAACTTGAAGGTTTTCACGAACCGTTGAGTTGTCGGTGTGCGCAATGTGGAGCAACGACCGGATCTGAGATCCTGGAAAGTCAAAGGAAGAAGAGATTCTAAATTTGCACTCTTGTGAATCCTTCTGTCAGAGGAAGGGGGCGACAACTGCGACCAGTACGCCAGTGCTGGGCCCGTGGGTGAAGCAAGTCAATCTGAGGTGAGAACCAAAAGGGATTGATCTACAACGGAGAGTTTGATCCTGGCTCAGGATGAACGCTGGCGGCGTGCTTAACACATGCAAGTCGAACGAACCTTCGGGTTAGTGGCGGACGGGTGAGTAACGCGTGGGAATCTGCCCTCAGGAGGGGGATAACGGTTGGAAACGGCCGCTAATACCCCATATGCCGAGAGGTGAAATGAATTTCGCCTGAGGATGAGCCCGCGTCTGATTAGCTAGTTGGTGAGGTAAGAGCTCACCAAGGCATCGATCAGTAGCTGGTCTGAGAGGATGATCAGCCACACTGGGACTGAGACACGGCCCAGACTCCTACGGGAGGCAGCAGTGGGGAATTTTCCGCAATGGGCGAAAGCCTGACGGAGCAACGCCGCGTGAGGGATGAAGGCCTCTGGGCTGTAAACCTCTTTTATCAAGGAAGAAGATCTGACGGTACTTGATGAATAAGCCACGGCTAATTCCGTGCCAGCAGCCGCGGTAATACGGGAGTGGCAAGCGTTATCCGGAATTATTGGGCGTAAAGCGTCCGCAGGCGGCCCTACAAGTCTGCTGTTAAAAAGTGGAGCTTAACTCCATCATGGCAGTGGAAACTGTTGGGCTTGAGTGTGGTAGGGGCAGAGGGAATTCCCGGTGTAGCGGTGAAATGCGTAGATATCGGGAAGAACACCAGTGGCGAAGGCGCTCTGCTGGGCCATCACTGACGCTCATGGACGAAAGCCAGGGGAGCGAAAGGGATTAGATACCCCTGTAGTCCTGGCCGTAAACGATGAACACTAGGTGTCGGGGGAATCGACCCCTCCGGTGTCGTAGCCAACGCGTTAAGTGTTCCGCCTGGGGAGTACGCACGCAAGTGTGAAACTCAAAGGAATTGACGGGGGCCCGCACAAGCGGTGGAGTATGTGGTTTAATTCGATGCAACGCGAAGAACCTTACCAGGGTTTGACATCCTGCGAATCTCTTGGAAACTTGAGAGTGCCTTCGGGAGCGCAGTGACAGGTGGTGCATGGCTGTCGTCAGCTCGTGTCGTGAGATGTTGGGTTAAGTCCCGCAACGAGCGCAACCCACGTCTTTAGTTGCCAGCATTTAGTTGGGCACTCTAGAGAGACCGCCGGTGATAAACCGGAGGAAGGTGTGGATGACGTCAAGTCATCATGCCCCTTACATCCTGGGCTACACACGTACTACAATGCTACGGACAAAGGGCAGCAAGTTCGCGAGGACAAGCAAATCCCATAAACCGTGGCTCAGTTCAGATCGTAGGCTGCAACTCGCCTACGTGAAGGAGGAATCGCTAGTAATCGCAGGTCAGCATACTGCGGTGAATACGTTCCCGGGCCTTGTACACACCGCCCGTCACACCATGGAAGTTGGCCACGCCCGAAGCCGTTACTCCAACCCTTGTGGAGGAGGACGTCGAAGGTGGGGCTGATGACTGGGGTGAAGTCGTAACAAGGTAGCCGTACCGGAAGGTGCGGCTGGATCACCTCCTAACAGGGAGACAAACAACGATTTTGATGTCTGAGTTATTTATTCTTAGGCCAAAATCCTGTCACCTTAGGTCGATCGGTACCTCAACTTTGAAGCTAAGAGAGTTCCAGCAATGGTTGTCTGCTTAGTGGAGATTTTTAGTTCCTAAACTTTGTCTAGTTCACAACCCATTAGGGATGAGACTCCTGGGCCATTAGCTCAGGTGGTTAGAGCGCACCCCTGATAAGGGTGAGGTCCCTGGTTCAAGTCCAGGATGGCCCATTCGGTGTAGGGGGTTTAGCTCAGTTGGTAGAGCGCCTGCTTTGCAAGCAGGATGTCAGGAGTTCGAGTCTCCTAACCTCCACTGACTGCAAAGAATCCCCATCTCCAAAACCTGGAGTATGAACTCGTATGGATTGTGATTTAGATATGTCCGCTAGATGACCCTAGCTTCTTGTCATTTTAAGGCATGGAAATAATTCCATGATTTGATTGATAGGATGCTGGGCTCGATCCAATGTATTGAGAGATCAATGCATTGTTTTGATGTCTGGCCGAACCTTGACAACTGCATAGTAAAAGTCTGGAAAGAATAAAGCATCTCATAGATGCATCATTCTTGAGTGTTTATTCACTTTGGGATGGTGTTAATTCTAAGAGCAAGAGCCGAGACTCCAGCATGTTCTTTCAAATGTGTCGAGCATTTGAGAGTTTGATTTTAATTTCTACTTGTAGAAGTTAGAAGAATCTGTTTCAACGACAGCAAGCGTGTTGGAGATACATTGGTCAAGCTACAAAGGGCTCACGGCGGATACCTTGGCACACAGAGGCGATGAAGGACGTGGTTACCTGCGATAAGTCTCGGGGAGCTGGAAACACGCTTTGATCCGGGAATTTCCGAATGGGGCAACCCCTAGAACGGCCAGCTGAATCTATAGGCTGGCGCGAGCCAACCCAGCGAACTGAAACATCTTAGTAGCTGGAGGAAAGGAAAGTAAAAACGACTCCCTAAGTAGCGGCGAGCGAACGGGGAAGAGCCTAAACCAATGATTTCGATCATTGGGGTTGTGGGACAGCAATGTGGATCAGGAATGTTAGTGGAAGTGTTTGAAAGACACGCCACAGAAGGTGAAAGCCCCGTACACGAAAACTGAACTGACCTAGCTGTATCCCGAGTAGCACGGAGCACGTGGAATTCCGTGTGAATCAGCGAGGACCACCTCGTAAGGCTAAGTACTCCTGTGTGACCGATAGCGAAACAGTACCGCGAGGGAAAGGTGAAAAGAACCCCGGGAGGGGAGTGAAATAGAACATGAAACCGTGAGCCTACAAGCAATGGGAGCCCTACTCATAGGGTGACCGTGTGCCTGTTGAAGAATGAGCCGGCGACTTATAGGTACTGGCGGGTTAAACCGGAAATGGTGGAGCCATAGCGAAAGCGAGTCTGAATAGGGCGTTTGTCAGTATTTATAGACCCGAACCCGGGTGATCTAACCATGGCCAGGATGAAGCTTGGGTGATACCAAGTGGAGGTCCGAACCGACTGATGTTGAAAAATCAGCGGATGAGCTGTGGTTAGGGGTGAAATGCCAATCGAACCCGGAGCTAGCTGGTTCTCCCCGAAATACGTTGAGGCGTAGCGTCTCGTGCTCCAGCAGGGGGGTAAAGCCACCATTTCGGTGCGGGCTGCGAGAGCGGTACCAAATCGAGATGAACTCTGAATACCCTGTGTGTAGCGAGGCAGTCAGACTGTGGGGGATAAGCTCCATGGTCGAGAGGGAAACAGCCCAGACCGCCAGCTAAGGTCCCCAAATCAACACTAAGTGATAAAGGAGGTGGGATTGCCCAGACAACCAGGAGGTTTGCCTAGAAGCAGCCATCCTCAAAGGAGTGCGTAATAGCTCACTGGTCGAGCGATCCTGCGCCGAAAATGAATGGGGCTAAGTGTTGTACCGAAGCTGCGGATTTTATGGTAGGGGAGCGTTCTATGTGGGGCGAAGCGTTAGCGTGAGCGGGCGTGGACTGCATAGAAGTGAGAATGTCGGCTTGAGTAGCGAAAACATGGGTGAGAATCCCATGCACCGAAACCCTAAGGGTTCCTCCGGCAGGCTCGTCCGCGGAGGGTTAGTCTGGACCTAAGGCGAGGCCGAAAGGCGTAGTCGATGGATAACAGGTCAACATTCCTGTACCGGTTATGTTTTGGGAAGAGGGACGGAGAAGGCTAGCCAAGCCAGATGTTGGTTACTGGTTCAAGCGTTCGAGGCGTTGAGGATCGGCGAAAACGATCCGAGCTGAGGCGTGAGTACGAGCTGCTACGGCAGCGAAGTTGGTGATGTCATGCTTCCAAGAAAAGCTCTATACCCGTTAAGGCATAACTGCCAGTACCCGAAACCGACACAGGTGGGGTGGTAGAGAATACCGAGGTGCGCGAGGTAACTCTCTCTAAGGAACTCGGCAAAATGGCCCCGTAACTTCGGGAGAAGGGGTGCCACAGCAATGTGGTCGCAGTGAAGAGGCCCTGGCGACTGTTTACCAAAAACACAGGTCTCCGCTAAGTCGCAAGACGATGTATGGGGGCTGACGCCTGCCCAGTGCCGGAAGGTTAAGGAAGCCGGTCAGCGTAAGCGAAGCTGGCGACTGAAGCCCCGGTGAACGGCGGCCGTAACTATAACGGTCCTAAGGTAGCGAAATTCCTTGTCGGGTAAGTTCCGACCCGCACGAAAGGCGTAACGATCAGGGCGCTGTCTCGGAGAGAGGCTCGGCGAAATAGAATTGTCTGTGAAGATGCGGACTACATACACCCGGACAGAAAGACCCTATGAAGCTTTACTGTAGCTTGGTATTGTGCCCGGGCTCTGAATGCGCAGGATAGGTGGGAGATGTTGATCTAGTGCTTGTGGGTACTAGGGAGTCAATGGTGAGATACCACTCTTTCAGAGCTAGGGTTCTAACGTTCACCCGTTATCCGGGGAGCGGACAGTATCAGGTGGGCAGTTTGACTGGGGCGGTCGCCTCCTAAAAGGTAACGGAGGCGCGCAAAGGTTTCCTCAGGCTGGTTGGAAATCAGCCGACGAGTGCAAAAGCAGAAGGAAGCTTGACTGTGAGACCTACAAGTCGAACAGGGACGAAAGTCGGCTTTAGTGATCCGACGGTTCTGAGTGGAAGGGCCGTCGCTCAACGGATAAAAGTTACTCTAGGGATAACAGGCTGATCTCCCCCAAGAGTTCACATCGACGGGGAGGTTTGGCACCTCGATGTCGGCTCATCGCAACCTGGGGCTGAAGTCGGTCCCAAGGGTTGGGCTGTTCGCCCATTAAAGCGGTACGCGAGCTGGGTTCAGAACGTCGTGAGACAGTTCGGTCCATATCCGGTGTATGCGTAGGAATATTGAGAGGATTTCTCCCTAGTACGAGAGGACCGGGAGGAACGCACCTCTGGTGTACCAGTTATCGTGCCAACGGTAAACGCTGGGTAGCCATGTGCGGAGTGGATAACCGCTGAAAGCATCTAAGTGGGAAGCCCACCTCAAGATGAGTATTCCCATGGGGTAACCCAGTAAGGTCACGGGAAGAACACCCGTTGATAGGCTCTACGTCGAAGTTCAGTAATGGATGCAGCGGAGGAGTACTAATAGACCGAGGGCTTGACCAACACTTGGTTCTTGCCTTGAAAAACTTTATTCAATCCAGATTGCATCACTAAGACGAAAGTTGAGGTGATGAAGCTATGCAGTTCTCAGGGGTCAAACCTTGGGAATTTTCTATCCTGGTGTCCATAGCGCTGTGGAACCACTCCGATCCATCTCGAACTCGGTTGTGAAACGCAGCAGCGGCGACGATATTTGGGGGGTAGCCCCCTGAGAAAATAGCTCGATGCCAGGTAAAAACATTCCAAACGAAGAAAGCCATCCCTTGAAGGGGTGGCTTTTTTTGTGCCATTTTTCGCGTTAGTTTGGATTTGAATGGTGCCAGCAGCAGCCATGACTAAACGATTCCGGCTGCAACCCTTGGTTCATAGTCTTTGGTGCGCCTGTTTGCGTTGGGCGAAGTGCGATTGCGTGGATTTAAGTGCTGCATTTGCGTACTACACGCTGCAGTCGATTTTCCCCATTCTTCTGATCTCATTGTCAATTGCCTCGTGGTTTCTTGGTCGGCAAGATGCATTAGAGAGCAAGATTATTGCTTATGCAAGCGGTGTCTTGCCGCCATCGGCGGTCGTGATTGTGCAAAACACGCTGATGCAGTTAGTTCGTCAGGGCTTTGGCGCTGGGTTGTTAGGTGCTGGTGTGTTGTTACTCACTGCGGGGAATGTTTATCTGACATTGCAACGTGGTTCTGCAAGGCTTTGGGACGGTGTGATCGCGCCCCAGCAACGCAATCTTCCGTTCAAGCTTCAAGCAGTGCAGTTCATTCGCATTAGGCTCGAAGCTTTCTTCGTGGTGATCTTGATCGGTCTCTTGGTTGTTCTTGATCAGCTCAGTGCCAGTGTGCGCATGATTCCCACGGCTGCTTTATCCGAGTTGTCTGTTGCGGTTCCTTGGCTTGGTGCCTTCCTTTCTCATATTCCGGTCTTGCAATTTGGTCGGCTGATGGTTCCTTTCCTCGGGTTTTCGGTGACGGCCCTTTCTCTTCAATTCTTGCTTCCAAGCCGCAGAGTTCCGTTTAAGCCGCTCATACCAGGATCGTTATTAATTGGCTTCGCTCTCACTGTCCTTAATCTTGCCGTTAGTCGGAGCATCCTCTCTCTAGGTGCTCGTTTTCAGGCGTATGGAGTGATTGGGAGTGTTCTTGTTCTCACCCTGTGGGTTTGGATGGTGGGTGTTGTGATTTATTTTGGTCAATGTTGGAGTGTTGAGCTGGCTAAGGCTTCTTTCAGGAATGGCAGGGATCCGAACAGATCCCGCCATGCCTGAATGCAAAAAAGCAGCGATTATGGAACAAACGTTCGTTTGGAATGTTGATTGATGGGACGCTTCCCTCCACTCCTTTGGTTGCTGCTGTTAGGCCTGTTGTTGCTGCCTACGGCAGCAGGACGTGTCTTGCTTGATTTGGCTGGAGGCCTGCTCATCGCATTGCTTGCCTTACCAGTTGTACTCGGTGGTTTGGGTTGGATCGGCTGGAAGGTGTTGCAAAGCCGGGTCAGAACGTGTGAGGCCTGTGGCTTGAGCACGATGACAACCGACGCTCAATGTCCTGCGTGTGGATCCATGCTTCCCTCAAAAAAATCTGGTCATTCATCTGCGGAAGCTGTTGATGATTCTCGGCCAGCGAGTGATGTCACAATCGATATCAAGGCCGAGGATGTCGATCCTTAATGCCTCATTCTGTTTGTTGTTCTGAATTGATCTCTATTAACTTGCGCTCTCGTAAATAGAGGAATAGTGGCCCTCCGCATGCGAAGGAAATACTGAAACTAATAATTAAGGCCACCCACCAGCCTTTGACTTGAAGTTTTCTTCCTTCGGTAATGATCCAAATGCTGAAGGCTGACGCAGCAATTAAAAGATCCCTGTTTAATGAGCGGGAGGCTGCATTGATATTGGCATCTTGGATAAATGTCTGAAGGTCAAATCCACCGCCTGGATTCATTTGCATGAATTCGAGATTGGCTTGCCAAGGAAGGATGGCTCCAAGGATTGCGAGCAAGAGGTAAATCCATGGAAGGAATTTATTCATTGTTGCTCGTGTCGAGAGTGCACTCTTCCATAGTATTCGGATCGAGTTGGCGAACTGACTGTTCTACTTGACTGAGAAGCAAGTCACAGCGATCGAGGTAGATCGAGGCACGGGCATGATTTCTTTGTAAATCCGCTAAGGGAACAGAATCGTCCTGTAATTGTCCGAGCAGTACATCAAGAGCCTGAAGAGCTTCTTCATAGCTGAGCTTGGAGGCATCCTCTTTCCATGTGTCTTGTTCCGATGTCTTTGCTTGTTCGGGCTTTTTGCGTGGCATGGCAGTTAATGAGATGTTTGGGAGTCAGATGTTTCAATCGCTTGAATGGTTTTGGTGATGGCCTGAATCACACCATCCTTGAGACGGATTTGAAGCTGTTCATTGAGGCTGATGTCATCAATGCTTTGAAGGGGATGGCCGTTGAGTGTGTTGAGCATTGCAAACCCCCGATTGAGCCATCGTTGGGGTGAAAGAGCACGCAACAATTGCTGTCGCTGTTGCCACTGATCTCGACGACGTTGCAGAGTGACAGCAGGCCGAAATGCCTGGAGTAGCAAATGTCGTTCCCTTAGCCGAGAGCTCGCTTGCTCTAATCGCCAGCGTTTGTACTCATTTAAGCGACTGCGTCTTTGCATGATGGTTTGTTGTGCCGACTCCTTGCTCGGCATCAGCGTGACCATGGCGGCTGTGGGCGTTGCAGCTCGATGGTCTGCCACAAGATCAGCAACGGTAAGGTCATCTTCATGCCCCAGTCCTGTCACCACTGGAAGAGGGAAGAATGCCAATTTTCTGCAAACCTCCGCATCATCAAAGACCATCAAATCTTCTCGGCTTCCTCCCCCGCGGGCGAGCACGATCGCGTCCAATCTGAGCTGATGATGTTGTTCTGCAAGGCGACTTAGAACCCCGCAAATGATCGGCGCGACCTCCCCTTGGACGGGGATCGGAACCACAAGAAGCTCGCACAAAGGCCATCGCTCTTGTGCGGTACGCAGCATGTCTGCCAGTGCTGAGCTTGGAACGCTTGTGAGCACGGCTAATCGTTGTGGGTAAGCCGGCAGCTTTCGACGCCGGCCGGGATCAATGAGGCCTTCCTCGAGCAACTGTGCTTTGACCGTTTCAAACCGTCGCAATACGGTGGTCAGGCTGGGCCTCATATCGAGAACCTGAACAGCAAGGCTCGCTCGTGCTGACCAGAAATTGAGCTTGCCAATCACGGTGACTCCGTCACCGTCGGCAGGAACAAAGTCCAATTGTTTTAATTTTGAAGCCCAGGCCACGGCAGTGATGCTGGCTTCTCCATCACTCAAAGTGAACCAAAGATGGCCCTTTTTGACTTGAGGCCTCGATGCTGTTGCTTGGATCACAAACCGAGGAGCAAAACCCCGCTCCAACAGGACTCCAATCGCGTTGTTGAGTTCGCGGACGGAGTAGGTGGGAAGTGATTCAGCGCTCAAGACGTTGGTATGCCAATCCCCAATAAATGCAGACGATCCCAGAAACAATGCTCAGGATGATTCCCCACGTCTGGTGAACCTGCGTCAATCCGATGGCTAAGAAAACGAGCATGCTGCTCAGCAGCCTGGCGCCTTCACGGCGATTGCTAGCAAAGAAGGGAAGCATTGCTAACGGGCGAATTTATCCAGTTTGGCTTAATGGGTGGTTTCCATAAAAAAACCCACCATTTAGCTGGTGGGTTAAAAGGACAGGACTCGGTCCCAGCGTCGAAAGGATCAACCGAGGCCGACTTGAGTAAGGATGCCTTGACCGGTGAGAAGCTCAGTGCCCAGGCCGATGACGAAACCAAGCATGGCAAGACGGCCATTCCAGGTTTCAGCGAAATTAACGAAGCCAAAGCGGGGTGCGTTGTCAGACATGTGAAACTCCAATACCCCCACATCTTAACAAACCGTAGCGTTCTCTTGCCTGTCCCTTTGGATACATTTAGGGCGATCGGGAAGCGCTTCAGGGGCGGGCTTTTCTTTTTGCCGTGGGCTCTGCCTTCGCTGGATCCTCTGGCCATGGATGCTTGGGATAGCGACCGCGCATCACCTTTCTCACCTCTTGGTAGCTGCCCTGCCAAAACCCAGAGAGGTCGCGGGTGCGTTGAAGTGGGCGTCCCGCGGGCGATAACAATTCAATAGTTACGGGGAGCTGGCCATTCAAAACAGCAGGTCCCTTAAGGCTGCCAAACATTTCTTGCAGCTTGACTGACAGCACAATGTCGTCATTTTGATAATTCAGTGCTGCGTTGCGCCCTGATGGGATTTTGATCTGCGTTGGTAAGAGCTGATCGAGTTGCTGCCTGTTCGACCAAGCGAGATCACCCCAAAGGGCTTCGATCAGTTGCTCTTCCTTGACGTCGTCCCAGCTTCTGCAACCCATCAAAGTGTCTCCAATCCAAGTATTGGGATGATTCTCCAGGTGTTGGAGAGTGCGTAGCGGCCACGGGGCTCCCAACCGTTGGTGGGCCAGAGCGAGCCGACTGCGAAGTTGCTCTGTGCGCGGGCTCCAGGGAAGTGCAGATATCCCGTCCTTGCTCAGTTGCTTGATCAAGACATCCCGACATTGTTCGCAAGACGGCTGTAGTTGGGCCTGTCGCTCGAGTTCCAGCGCACCAAGTTGCAAGACCCGTTCCGCTCTGACCCGCTTGGTTTGCTCGTCCCAAAGCACCCGCTCTTGCCAGTGACCGTTCTGATCTGCAAGGTCCTTAACCCATTGATGTGTCAGGGGGAGGGCCAGTCGGATCTTGGCTCTCGTGTCACCGAGGTCGAGCTGTGCAATGGCAAGTGCCTCGGCGCCATCGAGCGGATCGCTCACCTGTAAAGCCGCACCGCGGCCTTGACGAAGCAAAAATTGTCCGCGTTGTCCCGGACGTGCCACTGCAATCCATTCTGGAAAAGCTGTTGCAACCAGCTGCGCTGCAATTTGCTCGTCTGTGGCTTCGATGCCTTGGGGCTTTTGTTCCGGCTCGAATTGATCTAATTGTTGGAGCCATCGACGGCTCTGATCGGCGACTGTTTTAAGGCGATCAGCTGCTGCACGATCCCCTGCAATTCGCGCTGAGTTTCGGTTGTTGCGGAGAAAGAGCATGCGAGACCAAAGGTCACTGCCGTGGTTGTGCTGGCTTAAGAGATCGCGCTCATTGAGGATGGCGGCGAGATCGGCTCCTAGTTGCGCTCGCCCTAAGGCACGCGCTTGCAGCAGAAGCAAGCCCAGGCGTGGATGGGCACCAAATCGAGCCAACGTTTGCCCGGTGTTCGTGGGGCGTCCCTCTGCATTCAGAGCTCCTAGCGCAAGCAATTGCCGGCGGCCTTCCTGAAGTGAGGCCCTCGGAGGGGGCTCGAGCCAAGGCAAGGATTCGCCTAAACCAGCGCCCCAGAGCGCGAGATCCAGCACGGTGGGTTGGGGGTCAGCTCGCTGCAACTCAGGAATGTCGTGGGCTGGCCTTCGTTGCTGTTCGGCGGGAGACCAAAGCCTGATGCAACGACCGGCGGTTTGGCGTCCAGCGCGGCCTCTCCGTTGATCAGCACTGGCCCGACTAGCTGGCACGGTGATCAGTCCCTCCATTCCGGTACCAGGATCAAAATGGGTGTGCCGGGTGAGTCCGCAATCGATCACGAGGCGAACACCGTCCAGAGTGAGCGAACTTTCGGCGATGGACGTTGCCAAAACCACCCGTCCGTCGTGCTCGTGGTTGCAAGGCTTTAGGGCCCGCCCCTGCTCAGCGAGCGATTGCCTTCCATGCAAAGCGATGATCTCCCAACGGTTCAGCAGACTTGATTTGAGCAAGCGTTGCCGAGAGCGTTCGATCTCTCGTAATCCAGGCAGGAAGACCAACACCGTGGACGGATGATCGCCACCATCTTGTGGCGTTCGCAGGTGGGTTAACTCCTGCTCAATTGCTCGTAAAACCCGGCCTTCGAGAGGTTCATTCGGGCGGGGCGGGAGGTGTTGCGTGTCCACAGGGAAGGCCTTCCCTTCGCTCATGAGGACTTGGGCATGAGGCAATTGGGCGCGCAGATTGGTGAGATCCAGCGTGGCCGACATCAGCAGTAGGCAGAGATCTGGCCTGAGTAATTCCTGTGCTTCCCGAACCAATGCAAGCGCTAGCTCACTGTTTCGACTGCGCTCATGGAATTCATCAAAGATCACGCAGTTAATCCCTGTGAGCTCGGGATCGTTTTGGAGTCGACGCAGGAAGAGCCCATCCGTCATCGCTTCGATCCGCGTGCGAGAGGAGCGCTTGTGCTCGTGCCGCACGGAATAGCCCACGCGCTCTCCAAGTGGTTCTTTCAGGCTGACGGCGAGCCTGGTTGCTGCAGCCCTCGCGGCAAGTCGCCTGGGCTCAAGCATTAGAGAGCGACCAGGCAGTGGCTCTGTCCCTGCAATTTCTCCAAGAAGGGCCAAGGGAACCCGGGTTGTTTTTCCAGCACCCGGCGGTGATTGCAATAACACCGTGGCGCCTGGAACAAGACTGGCGCGCAGCCTTGGCAATAAGGGATCAATCGGGAACTCGCCCAATAACATTCGCCCTTAGCTGAAAAGGTTGATCATCCCAACGAGCAAGATGCTGCTGAGGGCTCCAAAGGCAGCCAAGAGGCGCACCAGTGGACCAAAGCGAACAGGAATAGAGGCCAAGAAGAAATCCTTAAGGCCGGATTGGATTCATTTTTAGCTGAGCTCAGGGAGGATTCTCACTCCCTGTTTGCAGTGCTTCACAACTTCCCCAAAACTGGTGTCAGCGAATGTGACGTGCTCCATCAACCGGGTGGTATTCCTCCCCCGTGAGTTCCTCGTAAACAATGGCGGGGAGCCCTGTTTCGAACATTGTTTGAAGTGCCTCTTTTAGATAGGGGTTCCAGCCCCCAGTGCTGACATCGCCATGACGCACGGTCCAGTCCCAGGTGCCCTGTAGGTCTCGTGGAATGCGGCCTTCCCGATCGCGGCGCGCCACTAGATCTAACGATTCCACCAATCCCACTTGAATGGGGTCTTTCCCATAGGCAGGAGTCAGGCTGAGCTCAAGCCGCACAGGATCTTCCTTCAACAGCCGTAAGCGGAAGCGGGGCGGCAGTTTCACGGATTTGATTACCGCAGCCACAATCCGTGTTCGTTGATCCACCTAGGAGTCCCCTCTACGAGTCAATCGGACAACTCAAGCAGTTGCCATTAACCCAACCTATTCACCGGGGTTCGAAGTTGGATTTGGCGATTCACTATCGCCGCCAAATCGCACAGTCAAAAGATCCTCTTCCGTGAGGCGTCCTTCCCCATCAAGGAGCTCTGGATGAATCGTAAGGCGACCTGTCCGGTCGACCTTCTCCTCCAAAAATGGTTTGCCGGCAGCATTAAACCCGCGTCCCATCACGCGAAAGGCTTGCCACAACAGGACGACGAAGATCAGTCCATAGACGAGGGGAAACAGGCTGCTGAGCATGGCAATCACCGCAGAGCTCGGAGATGGGCCGAACCATCTATCTCATCATCGCTCCTTTTGGACAAAGGGCGTTGATTTGGCTGACCCTGGTCGCATCCAGTCATGAAATCGCCGGAAATGGGTCTGTTCTTGTAGGGATTCACTGCCTACGGTCACGGTGAATCACCACATTGATGAAATCGCGGCCATGGCGGTGTCTAATTCTTTGCTCCCATTGGTTTGCGCTGGTGCGTTGACGTTTCCCGGAATGCTGATGCAACCGCCGCGAGCCTTCGCAGCTACTGCACCGGCCGTTGCACCGAAGTCGTTTGTTGCGCAGGCGGTCGCACGCAGCGGACCGGCTGTTGTCACGCTTGAAACGCAGCGAACTGTCAGGACGGCAGGAGGAACTGGACTGCCTCGGAGCTTGATGGCGGATCCATTCCTGCGCCGTTTTTTTGGAATGCAATCTCAATCAGCTCCGCGTTCAAGAGTTGAGCGTGGGCAGGGCAGTGGCGTGATTTTTGATGAACAAGGCCTAGTGCTAACCAACGCTCATGTTGTGGAGAATGCGGATCGCGTCATGGTGGGACTGCCTGATGGCAGACGTGTCGCTGGTCGGGTGATTGGACAAGACTCGCTGACCGACTTGGCAGTGGTGCAGTTGGAAACAAAAGGGCCATGGCCTACGGCTCCCCTGGGCAACTCAGACCGTCTTCAGGTGGGGGATTGGGCTATCGCTGTGGGAAATCCCTTTGGCCTTGAGAACACAGTAACGATGGGGATTGTCAGCAATCTCAATCGCAACATGTCACAACTGGGAATCTCAGGAAAGCGTCTTGATCTCATCCAGACAGACGCTGCGATTAACCCTGGTAATTCGGGTGGCCCGTTGTTGAACGCCCGTGGTGATGTGATTGGAATCAATACCCTCGTGCGCTCAGGTCCAGGGGCTGGTCTCGGCTTTGCAATCCCTATTAATCGGGCACGGTCAATCGCCAGTCAGCTCGTCAAGCAGGGAAGGGCGAGTCACCCCATGGTGGGTGTGGGGCTTTCAACGGTTCCTGCTCCCAGACCAGGTTCGACTGCTCCCCCCGGAGCTGTGATTCGATCAGTCGTGCCAGGTGGACCGGCCGATCGTGGAAATTTGCAAGTCGACGATGTAATCGTTGCGATCGATGGTCAATCGATTAGCAATCCCGCAGAAGTTGTTTCGGCGATCGATCGACATGGAGTGGATCGACCCTTGAATCTGGAAGTCATGCGATCTGGTCAACGCATGACGCTTTCAATTACGCCCGTTGAGATGACATCTTTGCGTCGATAGTCATCTCATATCTATTATTTAGCCGTCTGTGTCTTTGAGTTGTTCTACGCAGCGTGTGATGCATTCCCCATCATCGAGGGAGCATGTTGTGATGCACTCAAAGTAGGTCTCCACCGCATCCCAGGTCTGTGCATGCTCAGCGCTTTCAGTCATTGACGAAGGTGCCCAAGCGGCAGTGACATGACGTGCTTGCGTGTTGTGCATGGCCGACCGGGGATCAGTGATGTCAGCCTATCCACACCGTCTGAACTGGTAAAGAGAAATGAGTCTTCCTGCCTAAACAAGTGTGAAGTTTCGTCTTGCGATCGCTGAGAAGCCCTGCTACGCAGCGTTCTTTTTGCGAGAAGCTCTTTCTTTTTGCTTGGCGTTGTTCGCTTTGCGCTTGGCTTCTTTCTCGGCCATCAGCCTTTTTGTCTCTGCTTCAGCTTTTTCTTCGGCCTTTTTGTCTTGGTAGTAAGCGTAATTTCCGCGATAGATCACGAGCTCCCCATCGCGAATTTCCACGATTTTGTTTGCTACACGCGAGATGAAGTAACGGTCATGCGATACCAATAAGGCGGCTCCTTCGTAGGCGCATAGCGCGTCTTCAAGCATCTGTTTGGCAGGGATGTCTAGGTGGTTTGTGGGCTCATCTAGAACCAGTAAATTGCATGGACTGAGCAACATCAGCGCAAGGGCAAGGCGTGCTTTCTCTCCGCCACTAAGTTTTCCGACGTCCTTGAAAACACTGTCGTTACTGAAACAGAAACTCCCCAGTAATGAGCGCACTTGAGTTTGGGTCCAATCAGGAACGGCTTCGAACATGGTTTCGATCACCGTCTTGTTGAGATCGAGGGCTTCCGCCTGGTTTTGCTCGAAATAGCTGGCAATGACGTTGTGTTCCCCGAGCCTTGCTGAACCCTCCTCGGGAGTTTCGACCCCCATGATCAACCGGAGCAGGGTGGACTTTCCGGCTCCGTTAGGACCAACAAAGGCGATCCGATCACCTCTCTCGATTTCGAGATCAGCTTCCATGAAAAGGATGTTTTCCCCGTAGCAATGGGTCATGTTTTCGATCACAGCCACCTGAGCGCCAGATCGTGGTGCTGGGGGGAAGCGGAAACTGGGTCCACTCACTGACTCAACCGGGGCATCAACCCTTTCGACCTTGTCCAGCTGCTTCTCTCGGCTTTTTGCCTGGGTGCTGCGCGTTGCACTGGCACGGAATCGATCGATGTAGGCCTGTTGGGTGGCGATCTCTTTCTGCTGCCGTTCAAAAGCTGCTTGTGAAGCTTCTTTCTCGAGTGCTTTTTGCTCGAGGTGCGAGGTGTAATTGCCCAAGTACGCCCTTGATACGCCTCGCTCTGTGCTCACAATTTGATTGCAGACACGATCCAGAAACGTGCGGTCATGACTGATCACGACCAAGGCAGCTTTTTGTTCGATGAGATACCCCTCGAGCCACTGAATCGTTTCGACATCGAGATGATTGGTGGGCTCGTCTAATAGAAGAAGATCAGGGTCTTGTAAGAGGATTTTTCCCAGTGCTAAACGCATTTGCCAGCCACCGGAGTAGTCCGAAACCATGCGGTCTGCCTCATCGAGTTTGAACCCGATAGTGGGGAGAAGTTTGTCGATGCGTGCATCGAGCTCGTAGCCATGCAGTCCTTCAAATCGGGTCTGCAGTCGCCCTAGTTCGTGAATGAGCTCATCGAGATGATCGGAGTCTGCCGCTGCGCGGTCTGATCCCATCTCTAATTCAACTTTTTTTTGTTTGTCCAGCACAATGGCTGCTTCCCCAAAGGCTTGAAACAGCTCTTCGCGGACCGTGCGGCTGGGGTCGACATCGAATTCCTGCTGCAGGTAAGCGATTCTTGGCTCGCCTTGTTTCACGATTTGGCCACTGCTGGCTTCTTCCATGCCAGCAATCAGCCTTAGCTGGGTTGATTTCCCTGCTCCATTCACTCCAACAAGGCCGATCCGGTCTCCGGGTTTGACCTCCCAGGTCACATCCCGCAGAACTTCTCCGGTGGGATAAATTTTGCCGACTCGCTCAAGTCGCAGCACGGAGTGGAGGCAGGGAAAACCCATCATCCCGTGTCGGGGTTTCCAGGCAGACTGCTAGAGCTGGGAGCAGGCTCAATGCGTCGACTGGAGCAGGTCACGGCCCTTGTGGTGGCAGCCGGTCTTGCCGTGATTAGTTATTGGTTGTTTTTCAGTTGGGCAGGCGGCGGCGGCGTGCGAGAACGTTCGGCACCCAAGCCAGCCTTCGCGCCCTCTGATCAATTAATGGAGTCAAAAGGCTCCACGGAATCAGCCGAAATCAAAGTCCCCCCCTCGCCTTGATCAGCCATTGCTTGGTGATCTCGTCGTCCAGGCTGTTGAGGTGATCCTTCACCTCTTGGAGCGTGACAGGCAAGTTGAGTTGACTGCCGATTTCGCAGATGGAATCGAGGGCTCCTGAAGGATTTTGGAGTGCCTGCCTGAATAACCCTTTGCTGAGGTCTCGATCATTCTCAATGCGTGCGTACAGCGCAGCTGCGTTGGACATGATCGTGATGCTTCTGAAGAAACCTTATTCACGCCATCGCGAACTGCCATCCCTTCCCTTGGCCGCTGCCTATGCCGCTTGGTCGAGCTCCGTTGCTTTAAGTCCAGAGGCTGAAGCGTCTTCCATGCTGCGGGCATCCATGCAAAGCACTTTGCGCAGCTGGGCGTAATTCGCTGCTTGTGACCTGCGTCCGTCTTGAACGGCGCCGTATTCAGCGCGTTGGAGCACGTGATGGAGGTGAGTGAGCAGGTATGTGCTGATGACAGCCGACACCAGCACTTCGCTGTTTTCAGGGGTTCGGCTCGGGCGCCGAGTCTTTCGACGGTCGTTGTTTTGACGAGTGCTTTTACGAGCGACCGTCTTGGTAGGGCTTGGGAGCTGGGGGGAGCTGACGTCCGGGCTTTGGGAATGGGGGGGCATGGCACTCCTGGAATGGGTGGGCCGTGGGCCTGGCCTGCAGTTGGATCAGAGATCTGATCAATGACAGCAGCATAGTGCTGGATACTACCCTTGCACATCTCTGTACACTTTTAAGTAGCTCTGCCTCTTTCTGGGTCGTGGCCACTCGCCAAAATTCATCCAGTGGGAAGCCAAAGTCACCTCGTATTCAGGTGGTGCTCCCCGAAGATCTTTGCCTCCGCTTGACGGCGCTCGCTGAGGATGAATCGCGCACGGTCAGCAATATGGCCAAGGTGTTGATTCAGCAAGGGGTTCAGCGATACGAGCAGGGAAGTGACAGGCAGGTGGCAGCTCCTGTCGCAGACGCCAATCAGTCGTCAACAGAGCAATTGCGCAGTGCTTTGGAGTCGAAGAAAACCGGTCGGCTACGGGGCGCACCACGTCGCGTCAGGCTTCATCGCCCGACTTAATCCGAGATCAAGCTGGATTGACGCGTATTCCAAGGACAGCCTCATGCTGTGCACCAGTGATCGCTGGTGCATTTCCTGGATATCCCAAGTGATGCCACCACGCCAATAGAGCAAACACCATGGCTTCGCGGCTTTGGCTGGGGAGCTGAAGCTCATCGCTTCGACGCAGTCTTAGGCCTCGGCAGCGTCTGTTGAGTTCTCGCATCAATGTGAGGTTCTGACTGCCACCGCCAGCGACCAAGAGCTCGATGGGGAGAGGATGGTTTTGGTTGGAGAGCTGTTGCAGATCCTGCGCTACAACAGCGGCTGAGAAGGCTGTGAGGGTTGCGATTTGATTGGCAATCGGTCGTCCTTGCATGTCCTGAAGGCGCCTTGTTAGATCAGCTCTTCCAAAGAGTTCACGACCTGTGGACTTGGGTGGGTTGAGCTGGAAATAAGGCTCAGCAAGCCAGCGGAGGATTAAGGCTTCATCGCAGTGACCAGTCGTTGCTAGGCGGCCGCCCTTGTCGTAGCTTTCCTTCCCTTCGCTGAACTGTTCCATCGCCAGGTCGATCAAGCTATTGGCTGGCCCGCAATCCCACCCCCTGACGGGTTGGAGTCGATCAGGACCTGCATCAGGTGGAATGAGGGTGAGATTGGCGATGCCACCCAAATTGAGCAATGCTCTCCAGCCTTTGGTTCGTCCCAAAAGGGCCGCATCAGCTTTGGGAACAAGGGGTGCTCCTTGACCTCCTAGGGCCAGATCAGCAGCCCGAAAGTCGAAGATCACAGGGCGTTTCAGCAGTTGAGCCAGTAGGGGTGCTTGCAGCATCTGCCAGCTCGCTCCGCGCTGAAGTTCGCCAGTTCTCGATCGTTCGGGAGGGCGATGCCAAAGGGTCTGTCCATGGCATCCCACCAGCTGCGCTTGCCCTTCTGGGTCGCACTCAAGAGCTACTGCGGCCTGAATCTTGGTGATCGTTTCGGAAAGATTGAGCAGAGAGGCGGCGGTTTTGGCTTCGCCTTGGCCCACGGCCAAAATCAGTTGACGTGTCGAGGTTGGGTAGTCCAGCGATGCCGACCGCAGCAGTGACCAACGGGGGTGGTCGGCGGACCCGGAGAGTTCGACAAGGACAGCATCAACGCCATCGGCGCTCGTGCCGCTCATCAGTCCGAGAACGCGCATGACTCAGGTTTTCGGAAGCTCTTGAAGGTCGTCGGTTAAACCCATCACCACGAGAACGTGCCCCTCTTGAAGCACATGGGATGCGGGTGGGTTGACCATGAGCTCTTTTGCCGGACCTGCCGCAAGCACATTCACTCGGAAATTTTTGCGCAGGTTTAGGTCTCGCAGCGAGCGCCCCACGAACCGGCCAGGAACCTTGATTTCTTCAATCGAATGATGCTTATCGAGTTCGAGTCGCTCCATCAGGTTGGGCCGCACCAACTCCACACCCAGGCGTTCGCCCTGCATTCGGGAGGGAAAGACCACCCGATCGGCTCCCACGCGCTTGAGCATTTTTTCGTGCAAATCGCTGGTGGCGCGAGCAATCACACGACGAACCTTGCTCCCTGCACTGTCTTTGGCAATAAGTGTGGCTGTGATGCTGGCTTCGATGGGTTCGCTGATGGCGACAACCACGGTTTCCATATCGAGGATCCCTGCTTCGCGAAGGGCTTCCTCATCGGTGCAGTCCACGATGCGGGCTTCGATCGATGGCTCAAGTTGGCGTAGTTCCTCGATGGCCTTGGAGGAACGGTCAACGGCAAGAACTTCAGCACCGTTTTGCATCAGTTCCTTGCAGACAGCACTTCCGAAACGACCCAACCCCACAATTCCGAAGCTTGAAGGTTCAGCCTGGTTGGATTGGGACCAATGCCACCACTCCCTCACTGCACTGCTCCCAGGGGTTGGTGATCAAACATAGAGATCCTCGCGGGGATAACCAACGCGATTCTCGCGCTGCAGATGTCCGCGGTTGAAGCTCTCCCAAATGGCGCTTAAAAGCAAAAGGATGCCCAGGCGTCCCACAAACATTCCCATCACAAGCACAAACTGACCAAAAGGAGCAAGTTGGCGTGTAACGCCTAGATCCAATCCAACGGTGGCAAAGGCGGAGATACAAGTAAAAACAAGCTCCAGGAACGTGAACGGTTCTTCTCCGCTGAGATTGCTGCTTAATGCCAATAGGAGGGCCATTCCGAGCACAAACAGAAGGGAGGCAACCGTGATGCTTAAGGCGCGCAGCACAACTTTGTCTGAGATCTGACGATGGCGAATCACCACATCATTGTGACCGCGCAGGGTGGAGCGCGTAGCGGCCATTAGGGCTGCCACCGTTGTGGTTTTGATCCCACCCCCTGTTCCTCCTGGACTCGCACCGATGAACATCAGGGTCATCACCAACAACAGGCCTGAATCGGAAAAGCTGTTCAGAGAAAGGGGCACCGTGGTGAATCCAGCGGTTCTTGAACTCACCGATTCGAAAAGGGCGCTCATTAACCGTTCTCCCCAACCCATATCTGTGAGCACATGGCCTATGGAAAGGGATTCCGTCAGCATTAATCCGAAGGTCCCGATCAAGATGAGAAGACCAGAGGTGCGCAGAACGAGGCGCGTGTGCAAGCTGAGATGACGTCGTCTAAGCCGTTGGCGATTGATCCATAAATCATTGGTGACACGCCAGCCCAGTCCGCCCAGGACCACCAACACCATGATCACTGCGTTCACAGTGCTGTTGGTGCGGTAACTCTCAAGACTGTCGTTCCAGAGCCCAAAGCCAGCGTTGTTGTAGGCAGAAATGCTGTGAAAGAGAGCGGCCCATAGACGTTCCCCTCCAGGCGCAATGTCCGTGAATCCAAAGACGTAGAGCATGAACGCCCCAATCAAGATCAGCACTACCGCTGTGAGTGCAATGCCGCGAAAGGTGGTTCCTACCCCCCCAACCCCAAACTCATCGAGGGTTTGGCCACGATCGAGGCGCCGCCTAAGAGCGGTCCCGCGAACTACAAACCCCTGCAGAAACGTCGTGACCGCCATCAATCCCAGGCCTCCGACCATGATCATCATCGCCAGCACGATTTGCCCAGGGCGGGTCAGATCTTCGCGGATGTCTATCACCGAAAGCCCTGTAACGGTCACGGCTGATGTGGCGGTGAAGAAGGCTTCCCACAGGCCCACTCTGGGACTTGAACACAGTGGCGTCGCGAGGATCAGTGTGCCGGCTGCGATGACAAGTAACCCCGTCACAACGGTGAACTGGGGAATCGTGAGGCGGCGGTACCAGGCCTGAGTGCGGTGAATGGCGTAGGGAATTGGCATCGCGCTTACCTGCCTCTCTGTGGCGAGACGCCCAATGCAGAACTCCTGCGCGTCAGCGTCCGACCAGGCCGACTTAGCGCTCGGGAGATGAGCTCAGCCATTATTGAGCTCAGCCATGGTCGGGAAATGATCTCTGTTGGGTGAAGGATTCAGGGGTTGCTGCGTCGTCCCAAAACTGCTTTTCAAGCCAGTTTCGCAGACCCTTCAGTCCCGTACCCTCCGTAGCTGATAGGTAGATCACATCCGGTTCGAGAGTGCGAATCGTTTCGATCGCCGCAGCGTCGCAACGGTCAATTTGATTGGCCACCACTTTGCGCAGTTGGTCACAGCTGAGGCCATCCAAGAGTTGATGAACCGCTTCCAATTGTGATTGCCAATCGGGGTCGGCAAGATCCACAACCAGTAGCAATAGATCGGCCTCGCGTGTCTCTTCCAACGTGGCTCTGAACGCTTCCAAAAGCGGTTTGGGAAGTTCACGAATGAATCCCACGGTGTCTGTCATGAGCACCTCTTTCGGAGCCGCTGATGTCTGGGGAAGGCTGAGTCTTCGCGTGGTGGGATCAAGCGTGGCGAATAACTTGTTCTCCGCTAGAACCGCCAGCCCTGGATTGCGACAGCACAGCGCATTTAAGAGAGACGATTTTCCGGCATTCGTATACCCAACGAGGGCGACGCGAGGTAGGCCGTCTCTGCGATCGCGCAAGCGAGCGCGATGGGCTCCTAGCTCGATCAGTGATCGGCCTAGATGTTCGATGCGACGGCTGATCGCACGGCGATCCTTTTCCAATTGGGTTTCACCTGGTCCTCGCGTACCAATCCCTCCCCCTTGGCGCGAGAGGCTGAGGCCGCGGCCTTTCAGCCTCGGAAGTCGGTAGCGCAATTGAGCAAGCTCCACTTGAAGTCGTCCAGCGGCGCTCGCTGCTCGCTGGGCAAAAATATCCAGAATCAACTCACTGCGATCCATCACTGGGCAGTCAATGAGTGACTCAAGATTGCGGGCTTGAACGGGAGAGAGTTCCCGATCTGTGATCACGAGCGTGGCTTCATGGCGTCTCGCTTCGAGCGCCGCTTCTTGTAATTTTCCAGTACCCCAAAGGGTCTGAGGGTTGGGTTGTCCCTGTCGTTGCCGGCAGACCGCAACGGGCAGTGCACCTGCACTGCGAACGAGCCCCTCCAATTCAGCCAGATCCCTTTCGCTGCGCTGGGTGTTGGCACCCGTGAGAATCAGTAGCAAGACCCGCTCTTGTACGTCAGAGGGAGCCGTCGCGGGGCGAGTGGAATCAAGGTCTTTGGAGGTCTCTGGAGCGGGGCGGTCGCAGAGCTCCTTGAGAGTGCCAAGCGCGGCTTGATGCCACCCGGACTGCTGTCCTGTATCTGGTTGCCAAAGCGAGGCGAGATGCCCACCCCCTGTGGAGGGCGATGCCTGAAAACGAAGCCAGGTGTCGGGCTTGAGATCGAGGGCGACGACGGCATCTCTGCCATCTGGCTTTAGGTCCGTTCCCGCTTTTCCTTGCAGGCTGCTGATCAATCTCCAGCGTCGCTTGATCCGCCGTGGCCCCCCCGGTAAATGGCTGCGTAATTGTTCTGATTCGCTCAGGGGCCCGACCCAGAGCAGTCGGCAGAGTCCTCGTTCGTCGAGGATCAGATGCAACGGCTGACCTAAATCGAGCACCAGCTCAGAAAGTCGTTCCAAGGTGAGCGGATCGGCGCCGCTTGAGCTGGGATGCCTCCTCTGACTAAGACGCTCAAGCTGACGGTTCAGTGAGGGGCGTAAGCCATTGGTTCGGCCTGCTAGGTGAGCCTGCTTCAAGAATGAACCAGCCAGGCGCCTGCAGACCTCAAGCCCAAGGAGAGTCCCGGCATCCGAGCGAGGTAAGTGAGTCGCCTCATGCGATAGGCGAGAGGGCCGGCGAGGGTCAGTCCCATGCCTGTAATCGAGGCATCTCCCATCCCAAGGCTGAGCATCTCGCCAAGATCTTGAAACTGAAAACTGGGAACAGCCTTTCCCATTCGAATGGCCTGAAGCGTTCGGGCCGCCGCCGTTCCTTGCTGGAGTGCCGATTGCGCAGAGAGGGGCCAAGGGGTGTCTGCAGCGTTATGAGAGGCGATATCCCCAAGGACCACGACATTTGGGTCTGTCGTTAATTGCAATCCATCGTCAACACTGAGAAGTCCTCGCTCCCGGGTCGGGTTGGGGATCAGGGCGGGCAACACCGGTTTGGTCCCTGCCGTCCAGATCAAACCGTCATGGTTGAGAGTTTGCGGCAAGTCGTTTTTGAGCAGTTGTACGGTGTTGGCTGATACAGATGTCACGCGAGTGTTCAGGTGGCGATGAACGCCCTTTTGATCCAGTGCCTTTTGTGCTTGTTCACGATTGAAGGCCGGGGAGCGGGAGAGAACGCTGTCCCCTAATTCGACAAGATGAATGGCGGCTGAGCCCTCAAGCATGTCGCTGAGCTTGCAAGCCAATTCAACGCCTGTTGCTCCCGCGCCAACGATGACCAGTGCCCCGTCCTTGGATGCCCGGTTGCGAAGACTGTGGACGCGTTCTTTGAGCGGAGGAATATCAGTCAGGGAATGGAAGGTGAGAGCATGCTCCTTGACTCCCGTAATCCCAAAGTCATCGGGCTGCGAGCCAGTTGCGAGCACCAGCTGGCTGTAGTTCAGAACCTGGCCGCGGCTGGTTTGTAGAGATTTCTTCGCAGTATTAATCGATGTCACCCGGTCATCGAGGTGGGGAATGCGTCGCCCCTGGAGAAGGCTGTCGTAGCTGGGAGCGATCTCCCAACTCTTCATTTCGCCACTGAGGAGCTCGTAGAGAAGCGGTAAGAAAAGGAATTGTTGGCGCGGCTCAATCAACAACAGCGGCGGACGGGGCCGTTGATTACTGAGCGCTAAAGCCGTTGTTAAACCTGCAAATCCACCGCCCACAACAATGATTGGATCGTTGTGCATGGTGGTGTCGGAAGTCAGAGCTTCGGAAGCGGTTTTCGAAACCATAGACATGACGCCATGCCCCTCGGCGTTGGATGATGGAGAGATGAGGGATGTCTCCACCTCCAAGAATCAGCCTGTCGTTGCCGCTGGCCCCAAGGCTGAGGCGGGAGACCCGCAACAAGCGCGTGAGCAGCTTGAGCCGTTGGATGCGCGCTCAAGGCTGCTGTGGGCTCATGAGCAATTTGGCTCGGGTTTTGCCCTAACCACCAGCTTCGGAATCCAATCCTCTGTGTTGCTGCACTTGTTGAGCGGGATGGATCGAGGCCGAGACATTCCAGTGATCTGGGTGGATACGGGCTATCTCCCCCCTGAAACCTATCGCTATGCCGAAGATCTTCGCGAACGCTTCGATCTGAATCTCCACATCGCTCAGTCTTCCTCGTCTGCAGCTCGGATGGAGGCGCTCCATGGCCGCCTTTGGGAATCAGGTGTTGTTGAGGACATGGAGCTCTACCTCAAAATGCGCAAAGTTGAGCCACTTGAAGAAGCGATGCATCGTCTTCAAGTGGCTTGTTGGGCAAGCGGTGTGCGCCGTGCTCAGACGGATACACGCCGAACCATGACTGCGCTCGATCCCATTCGCGGTCGCTTGTCCTTGAGGCCGCTTTTGGAGTGGACCTCTCGCGATGTCTTCTACTACATGAAGGAGAACGATCTCCCCCAGCATCCCTTGTTTGAAAAGGGGTATTCCACAGTTGGAGACTGGCACTCCAGTGGCCCTGACGGGATGGAGGCGACGGGACGAGACACTCGCTTTGCAGGCCTAAAGCAGGAATGTGGCATCCATGTGCCAGGTGTCATGGGTGATGGCATCTAGCGAAGATCTCCGATCCCGATGCTTGCTGATTGGAAACAGCCGCTGGCACTGGGCAGAGCAGAAAGGTAATTCTCACTGGGTCTATCAGCATGAGGCCGCGGCACCTGAAGCGTTGGAAGCACCCAGCGATCTCCTCTCCTGGGCCGCTGTGGGGGTGATCCCAAACCATCCTGGTTTGCAGTCAAGTAAACGCTTGAACCTGAGTGCGATCCCACTTCAGGGGATTCCGCCTTGGTTAGGCATCGATCGAGCGCTCGCTGGATGGGGGGCTTGGCGTGCGAATCAAAATCGTGTTGGCGTCCTGGTGGTGGATGCAGGCACGGTTCTCAGCCTTACCAGAATTTCTGCGGATGGATCGTTCTCTGGTGGGTTGTTGGCGGCTGGCTACGGCCTTCAATTGCGCGCGATGAGTGAGGCCACAGCAGGCCTTACAGAGACCTCGCCCTTTGTTTTAGATCCCAAAGAAGCGGAGACTTTCCCTTTCGAGACTCAGGCAGCCATGCGCTCTGGAGTGCAGCAAAGTTTGGTGGGTCTCATCCGTCAAGCCCATGCGCAAAGCCCATGGCCGATTTGGCTCTGTGGAGGAGATTCCCCCCAACTGCTCCCGAAACTTCAGGAGCAGTTGGGGATGGAGGTGATTCATGCCCCGAACTTGGTGATGGAGGCGATGGTCGAGCTGATCAGCTGATGCCTAGATCACTGAGGATTTGATCGGCCATGGAGTCAGATTTCACTTTTCGGTAGATCAATTCCAACCGCCCTTCCGCGTCTACGACGAAGGTGTGACGCATCATCCCCATGGATTCGCGACCCATGAACTTTTTCAGACCGTAACTCTCAAAGCTGCTGGCAACGGGGCAGGGCGCTTCATCACTCAGCAGCGTGAAGGGCAATTCCTGCTTGGCGATGAAGCGTGTGTGCGATGACGCGTTGTCCTTGCTGATCCCTAAGACGTGGATTCCATGGTCCTTAAAGGACGACCAGCGATCTCGGAAATTGCAGGCCTCTTTCGTGCAACCAGGGGTGGCGTCTTTGGGATAGAAATAGATCACCACGCGCTGCCCCCGTAAGGAGGCCAAGTGCACGGGCTCTCCGTTTTGGTCAGGAAGTGTGAAATCAGGCGCGAGATCGCCGATCTGCAAAGTCATGGAGGAAGGCAACAGCCGGAGCGGAAGCGTAACCGTGATGTGGCTTGGACCGGCTTCCTCAAGAAATCCTTGCGTGTCAGATCAGGAACGAGTTTGGGCATGCAACTTGGGTCACACCCGGCAGCAGCGTTTCCTTGGATCCCGAGCTTGGATGCGTTCGTGTCTTGGTGATTTGTGGGCAGTGCCCGCGCAGGACATTCCCCTGCATGCGCCCCCGGGTGCGCCTCCCTCGATGCACTCAGGTTGGGGATTTATCAGCCTCAGCCATAGCCAAGGTTTTGCGTTGATGGCCTGGTCTTCTGCCCCCGTTGGGGTTGATTTAGAGCGACTGGATCGGCCCTTCGCTTCTGAAGCGCTGATGAGGCGTTACTACGCATCAAGCGAGCAGCATCAATTGAAAGGCCTCCCCAAGCATGCGTTTCACGAAAGTGTTTTGCAGCACTGGCTGATTAAGGAAGCTGCGATTAAGTGGCAGCAGGGATCTTTGGCTCGGGACCTGTCGCACTGGGTTGTGTCGGCCGATGGGCTGAGTGCAAGCCACCGAGGCAAAGATTTTCAGGTATCGGCGCACAGTCGCCAACTAGGCCCATGGGGTATGGCGATCGTGTCAGCTTGCGAGCAGAACTTGACTGGAGTAACGGTCTGCCTAAGTTGAAATTTCAATTGGAATCAAGATTCTCATTGGCGTGACTGAAGCTTGGATGCGATCTCTTTCCACTTCTGTTCCAACGGTGGTGGCAGCCCTTCTTTTGGGCGGCCTAGGAGTGATTGCGACTAGCGAAACGAAGGTGTCCACTCCTGGTGAAATTGGTCTCTCAATGGATGCACGACTTGTTCGACAGCTCGATGATCAAGAAGCAACCTTGAATCAACGTCTCCAAGCCGAAACCTTGCTTAGGGCGTTCGTGCGCGGTCAGCTCGCCAGCTTTTATTGGGGACAATTTGCGTCATCGCTGGTTGACCTTGGTTTGAGTAGCGATAAAAACGTGAATGTTCGCGTTGAAACGAAGGGCAGCAGTACGCGCCTATGGGTCTCCCCTCAACGCGGGAGTGAAAACTATGTTGCGATTGTGCATTTCAATGGCTCCAAGCTTGTTCGGCGTCAATGTCGAGGAATAACCCCTGTTTCTGCTGACCAGAAAGCTGCTGTTTGCCCCGAAGGATGGAAGGCGTTTGAGATCCCTGAGGTCTGAGTTTTGATCGCCCTAAAGCACTAATAGAGCGAGAGTCTCGATTTAATACCCAATAGTGCATTGGTTCTATTAGTGCGCATTAGGGACAGTTTCTTGTACTGGACCCACCATTTTTGTTGGCAATCCATTTTCCTGCGACTAAGTTTTAAGTGATGTCTATATCTCCATCGTCCGTGTTCACCCGTCTTGCAGCTGGCGTTCTCGCCGCCGCTTCTCTCACAACTCTGGCTGTTGCAGCCGAAGCCGCTGAGCGCCCTGTGCGCTGGAAAACTGGCGGTGCTGTTTGGTCCACCAAGTCCTCAGCTTTCAGAACCTTCTTCGCTGACGGTGAAATCACCGATCGCGGCCTCCAAGGTGGAATCAACAATTCCGGCTGGACTGCAGAAGAAATCCAAGAGGGCATGACCCGCTCCTACCAGGTTGACCTCGTGGGCGTTTCACGTTTCCTCTATTCCAGCGACGGCGTTGCCTTCCTTCAGGACCAGACCAAGAGTTACTACCCCTACTGGAGGAAACAGGAGACAGCTGTTGTTGCTCTTCGCTCCGCCATCATCCTTGACGCTGCTGACGGCCAGATCTCTTCTGCCGGCATCCTGAATGGCCTCCCCGTTGACTTCGCTCTGGCTGACAACGGTGCATCTGATGGCTCCCAGAACGTCTGTAAGAGTGGTCTTGATGGCGCCCAGGCCACTTCGCTGATGTCTTGGTACGTCTTCCTTCCTGCTTGTGTGCAAGCCAAGCAGATCCTTCCTGCTGCTCCAGCTCCTCGCGCTGCTGCACCTGCTCCCGTTCGCGGCCTCTGGTGATCGAACGGCTTCGGCCGTTTCAAGCCTCGGCAATGCCGGGGCTTTTTTTATGGCTGGCCGTTACTTAGGAAGGCATCGTGCAGGCAAGTCGCTGATGGATCAGAGGTTGTGACAGTTGCCCTCCCCGTTTTGTTTGCAGAAGTTGCTGAAGTGTGCTGAGCACCTTCTCGGGCTGGCTGCAGCGATTGACGAGAGATCGATAGGGACGATCGTCTGCAAGCCAACGTTTCAGAAGGCGTTCGTCAATCGGAAGTGACAGGGGTTCCTGCCATTGCTCTGTGCTGACTGATGTTGCGAGGCCTTCGAGCTGCTGGCGTACGAGCTGATCAAGCTGCTGGGTGAGGAGCCACTGTTGTTCTTTTTCTAGAAGTTCTAACAGTGCTTCGGTCGATCCAGGGCATTGCTCTGAAAGCGCCGCCGCGGGCCCGATGGCGGTTTGGCTGAGAAGAACATGCAGTTGAGCTGCTGGTGAAAGCTTTAAGTGGAGTTGCTGCCAAAACTCTGGAGATTCGATCCAAGCGCGATCATCACCGCTGAACCGGCCTCCCACCACTTCGAATCGCCAGTCTTGAGGAAGCGCCTGCAAAGCCTTGCCCCCTCCTGTGAGGAGATTAGGGCGAAGGAGTGGATCAAGAAGATCCAGCTGTGCTTCAAGTCGGGCTTGCTCTTCAGTGGTGCTGCAAAGGATCGTGACGCTTCCCTCCTGCACAGCATTCATTGGACCTAAAGCCCAGAGCAGGGAACGCCCCCCGAGCACCAGCACCCTGTCGGTGCGTTGAAAGGTCACTGGGGTCCAAAGTCGCTGCTGTAGGTCTTGCAAACGTTCATCGTTTTGGGCGAGCTGTCGATGCAGCCAGCGCTCCACCTCAGGCAGGTCTGGACCACTGCTGAGGAGGAGCGGGTGGGTTTGGGCCGCCTCTGCCGCGACGGCGAGCTGAGCAGCTCGACGTTCGAGCATCCGTCCTCGCCGTTCTCCTTCCCACCCCTGCTTGCTCGGTGTCCAGAACACCTCCCCCTGCAGGGCATCGGGGAGGTAGTTCTGTGCGATCCAATGCTCCCTGTAGGCGTGGGGGTAGCGGTACCCCTTTCCATCGCCGAAGGCTTCACCATCGCGATGGGCATCGCGGAGATGGCTTGGCACAGTTTGGCTTTGCGTACTGCGTACAAGACGGATGGCTTCGAACAATCCCATCGTGCTGTTGCTTTTTTCGGCGCAGGCCAGGTACAGAGCTGCCTGGGCAAGCGGGTAAAGCCCTTCTGGCAAACCGATGCGCTCGAAGGCTGCTGCGCAGGCTTCCACGACGACCATGGCTTGGGGGTCGGCTAGACCAATGTCCTCGCCCGCTGAAATCAACATCCGTCGAAAGATGAACCTTGGGTTTTCCCCTGCTTCCAACATTCGAGCCAGCCAAAATAAAGCTGCATCAGCATCGGAGCCCCGAAGGGATTTGATGAATGCGCTAATCGTGTCGAAGTGGGCATCTCCCTGTTTGTCGTAGAGCACAGCTCGCTCTTGAATCGACTCCTCGGCGATGGTCAAATCAATTGCAATCGTTGCCTCTGGATCGGAGGGGGTTGTGCTTTCCACTGCCAGCTCGAGGGCATTGAGAAGGCTGCGCGCGTCACCGTTGGCCACATCCACCATGTGGGCTTCGGCCTCGGGAGTGATCGTGACCGAACGATTGCCATAGCCCCGCTCTTTGTCGTGAAGGGCACGATGGAGCAATTGATGGAGATCGCTGGCTTCCAGGCTTTGAAGACGAAACAGGCGTGAACGGCTCACGAGCGCTTTGTTGACTTCGAAGTAAGGGTTCTCAGTGGTGGCACCGATCAGGGTGAGAGTGCCGTTCTCGACCCAAGGGAGCAGCGCATCTTGTTGAGCACTGTTGAAGCGATGCACTTCATCGATGAACAGGATGGTTCGCAAGCCATGTCTCTCCAAGCGCTCTTTGGCGGCGTCTACTTGCTCACGCAGGTCCTTCACGCCGGCCAGAACAGCATTCAGGCTGCTGAACTGCGCACGGGTGTGGGTGGCAATGATCCTGGCCAGGGTTGTTTTCCCGACACCAGGCGGTCCGTGCAGGATCAGATTGCCCACCCGGTCTGCGGCGATCGCCCGGCGCAGCAAACGGCCTTCAGCAAGGATCGCGTTTTGGCCTGCAAATTCATCGAGTGTTGTGGGCCTCAATCGGTCAGCTAGGGGTGCCTGTTGCCGCCTTAGCTGGTTTCCGTGGTGGCTGAACAGATCTTCAACCAACCGACCAATCTCCCCTCAATAGTCTCTGTGTATGGATTCTTGCCTGATCCGAACCAAAATTGGGGTGAAATTCGACCATAATCCCTACGTTCGTCACAGGATTTGTGCTGCGTTTTCGTCCACTGCTGCCTGTGCTCCTAACAGCAATTTCCGTAACTGCTTGCGGAGGCTCTGATGAAAAGACGCCAGCGCTACCGGTCCAGCAAGCCTCAGTTCTAGAAGCGACGTTTACTGACAATATCGATACGGTGAGCACGCTAGAGGCCAATGCGTTGGTTGAGCTAGCCGCCCAAACATCAGGTCGTGTCACTGAGCTCAAGGTGTCTCAGGGAGATCGTATTGATGCGGGTCAGTTGCTCGTCGTTCTCGATCAGGTTCAGGCACGGGCGGCGTTGGCAGAACAAAGGGCAACCGCGGCAACTGCCAAAGTTGATTGGGAGAGAGAAGAATATCTCTCAAAAGTGGGAGCTGCTTCGCTGCGTCAGCGTGATTCTTATCGCCTGAAATACATTGCAGCGCTTGAAAAAGTCAAGACTTTAGAAGCTGAGCTCAGCTACAGCAATTTGCGCTCACCGACAGCGGGGACCATCGCTGAGATTCAGGTGAAGGTCGGGGATGTGGTTAATCAAAACCAACCGTTCACGAGTGTCGTGCAAAACAACATTCTTGAGGCAAAGGTCGAAGTGCCGGCGGTTTATGGCGATCGTCTCGTCATCGGCCAACCCGTCATTTTGAGTGCGCCTGGAACGGCAAAGCCCCTTGCTACGAGTCAGATTGAGTCGATTGATCCTCAAGTTAATCCTCAAACTCAGGGTCTTTTGGTAAAGGCTTTATTTAATAACGATGATGGCCAGCTTCGCAGTGGTCAGCGACTACGGACCAGGGTTCAATTGAAATCGGATCAACAGATCTCAGTGCCGTTTGCGGCAGTGACGCAAACTTCAGGACAAAGTTTTGTCTTTCGTGTTGGCAACTTTGCGGACCTGAAAGCCAATCCAGGTAAGACTGACATTGAACGGATTAGTAAAGGTATCGAGAAGGGCAAGTTGCCAGAAAATGCCCTTTTTGCACTTCAAACACCCGTCAATATTGGTGAGGTTCAAAACAATCGTTATCCGGTCACGAAAGGTCTAAAACTCAACGAGAAGGTGATTACGACCAATCTCCTCAATCTCAAGCATGGAATGCCGATTCAGGTGAAAACACAACGCGCGGGATCACAACCTGCTGCAGCTAAGAACTGAGGTTGATTCATGTCTGCATCGAATAATTTCATCACGCGACCGGTACTCAGTACCGTTTGCAGTCTTCTGATCGTGATTGTCGGCTTAATCGCAATCCCTATCCTCCCTATTGAGAATCTCCCGGATATTGCTCCTCCAACGGTCAAAGTTCAGGCCACCTATGTAGGTGCAGATGCTGTCTCAGTTGAGCAGGGTGTAACCACCGTGCTTGAGCAGCAGATTAATGGTGTGGAAAATATGGATTTCATTACCTCCAACAGTTCATCTGATGGGGTGAGTTCTGTTTCTGTTTCTTTTAATAGTGGAACTGACGGAAACATTAATCAAGTTAATGTCCAGAATAGAGTTTCGTTGGCTGAGCCCCAGCTCCCCGAGGAGGTTCGCAAGGCCGGCGTTACAGTTAATAAGGCTTCAAACTCTATTCTGCTTGTCTATAATTTTGTCAATTCTGATCCTTCTAAAACAGAATACAGTGTCGAAACTATTAGTGGTTACTTAGATAAAAATTTAACCGACAACATTAAGCGTGTTCCTGGTGTTGGCGAAGTTACCTATTTTGGCAATCGTAAGGTGGCTTTTAGGTTGTGGCTTGACCCAGAAAAGCTTGCGGCAAATGGGCTTACTTCGACCGATGTTGTTCAGCAACTGCAGAGCCAGAACCGCCTTGTTCCTGCGGGTAAAGTGGGCGGTTCTCCAGCTCCTGAAGGGCAGCAATATACATTCACTGTCCAATTGCAGGGACGTTTAACGACGGAATCAGAATTCGAAAATATTGTTTTAAAAACGACCGATACGGGTGGTTTGATCAAGCTTAAAGATGTTGGTCGCGTGAGCCTAGGTGGAGAGGCTTATGGGATCGACGCGATGGATCTCAACGGCACGCCTTCTGTGGGTGTTGCTGTTTATCAGCTGTCCGGTAGTAATGCCATTCAAGTGTCTAACGGCGTGAAGGAGGTGATTGAGCAATTCGAACAGACGCTTCCTGTTGGTCTTGATACCCAGGTTATTTACGACACCACGGACTTTATCAATCAGTCAATCAAAGGAGTGATGAATTCTCTGCGGGATGCAGTGATTCTGGTGGTCTTGATTCTATTTTTATTCCTCCAGAACTGGAAAGCAACTCTGGTTCCCGCCATCGCCATTCCTGTGGCTTTGATTGGTACGTTCGCTCTCGTGCTGGCCTTCGGTTTCTCTCTGAATCAGCTCACCTTGTTTGGCCTTGTTCTTGCCACAGGTTTGGTTGTTGATGATGCGATCACTGTGGTGGAAGACACGTCTGCCAAAAAAGCTGAAGGGATGACATCGGTTCAGGCGGCTATGGCCACCATGGATGAACTATTCAGCGCTGTGATTGCGACGTCTCTGGTGAAGATGGCCGTTTTTCTCCCAGTGTTGTTTTTCCCAGGAGCCACGGGAACGATTTACAAGCAGTTTGCTGCCACCATTCTGTTTTCGATCGGGATTTCAACCTTCAACGCACTCACCTTCTCGCCCATGCTGGCGGCTCTGTTGCTTTCGAAGGAAACCAAGCAGCTGAGCAAACAGCAATACGCGACAGCAGGTGTTTTTCTTGGATTTGCTTATGGCCTTTTGAGCGCCGGAGATGGGGCCGGATTGGTGCTGGTTCCAGTGGTTGTTGGTGCCTTAGTGGGCTTTGTCGCGATGAAGCTCACCTCGATTCCATTGCGGATGCCTGGAGCTGTTGGCGGAGCCGTTGTCGGTTTAATTCTCGTAGGTGTGACCAATCTCATCCCTGTGATCTTGTTTACGGTGATTGGTCTTGTTGTTGGTTGGTTTGTTCCTCAGATTTTCATTCACTTCAATCGTTTTTACTCAGGCTTTGAAAAGCGTTATTCGAAAGTCCTTGACCAGGTGCTCAAAGCCCGCCCGATCGTGATGGCGGCCCTTGCCGCTGGAATCCTGCTCACTGGCTATGCTTTCACACGCATTCCTGGTGGATTTGTTCCGATCGAAGACCAGGGTTATGCGATTGGCTTTGTGCAAGCTCCAGATGGTGTTTCTAATGAGACGACCCTGGCGATTAATCGCAAAGTGGCCGAGGTTTTGCGATCTGAAGATGATATTTCCGCTGCTGCCTTGTTTAGTGGAGCCAGTTTGGATGGAAATGCTCCAAACAAAGGATTGTTCTTCTTTGGAACAAAGCATTGGGATGAGCGTCAAGGAAGCGATCACTCTGTGGCGGCGATTGTTGAACGCTTGAATAAGAAACTGTTGATGTCAATTGATGGTGGTCGGGTGTTTGTGGTGGAGCCCCCTTCGATCCCTGGTTATGGCGCTGGTGGTGGCTTTGAATTCCAGTTGTTAGATAAAAGTAGTGGTGCCTATGGCTTAAACCAATTCTTTGGTTCCGCTGGCCAGATTATGCAGGCTGGCAATGCCAATCCAATCCTCAACCGCGTCTATACTCTGTTCTCTCCTGAATCGCCTCAGATCGAGATCAAGGTAAATCGCGAGAAGATGGCTTCATTGGGGGTTGATTTCGGCTCAGCCATGCAATCCTTCAGCGTCAATTTTGGTGGTGCCTATGTCAATGACACCTTCCAGGAGGGCAAAGTTCGACGCGTCTATGTGCAGGCTGATGATGTCAATCGAGCAACGCCTGAGCAGCTTTCGTCGGTTTATGTGAACAGCATGAAAGGGGAGCAAATCCCTTTGTCTGAATTCTTCACCGTGAAGCCAACCAATGGCCCAAGCGTGATCCCTCACTTCAATCTCTACCGTTCAATCAAAATTGATGGAACACCTGCAGTCGGTAAGAGCTCTGGTCAGGCAATCACTGCGATGAAGACCATCTTCAAAGATGCAAATCTGCAGGGCTTAGGTTTTGATTGGACTGGGATTTCAAGAGAAGAAGTAAAGGCAGGATCCTTGGCTGTTGTGATTTTTGCTCTTGGTATTTTGGCGGTGTTTTTGGTGCTTTCAGCGCAATATGAAAGCTACTCAGATCCCATCATCATTTTGTTGACGGTGCCAACGGCTTTGCTAGGAGCCTTGGTCTTTCTTGGCGCTGCCGGTCAAGTCCTCAATATTTACGCCCAAGTTGGTCTTGTGATGCTTATTGGCTTGGCCGGCGGTAACGCGATCTTGATTGTGGATCTCGCCAACCAAAAAATGGGCGAGGGCATTTCAGCCTTGGAAGCGGCTCGATTCGCTGCTCAATCTCGCCTAAGGCCGATTTTGATGACAGCAATCTCTTCATTAACAGGATTTTTGCCCCTGATGCTGGCAAGTGGGGCTGGTGCGCAAAGTCAGTCTTCGCTTGGTTTGGTTGTGTTTGGTGGCTTGTTAGTTGCTACCTTCCTTTCCACCCTCGTGGTTCCAGTGTTCTACGTGGTGATGAAGACACTCCTTGGGCAGGCTGATGCCAAGCCTGCTTCTGATCCGCAGCTGAACTGATGACAAAAAAGACATTCAGTGGCTCAAGGGTGTTGGTGGCAATTGCGGTTGGATTGGCAATCGGTTGTGCAATTGCTTATTTTTTGAAAGTTTTAATTGAGAACACACCTGCGGAGATTGATCTCGGAAGGATGCGATTGTTCTATTTAATGGTGATTACATCCTGTGGACTCTCTGGTTTTGCAATTGAAACCACGCGTCAACTCCAGGAAGAAGCCGTTGATCCTGTGTATCGACATCCCAATGCCCATCGAGGCAGGCGCGGGGCACAGAAGAGATAACCCACGCCTGCATTCAAATTAGGTAATCACGGTTGGACGATCCATTCCGGTGCGTTCTGTGATCTCAGCAAGCTGATTGATGGCTTCGATCATCTCGCCTAGTGCAATCTGGGGATCTTGAGCGAGGTCACCCGTGGTTGGGACATAGCTCTCGAGATACACCCTCAATGTTGCTCCCTTGGTGCCGGTGCCAGACAGGCGCAGCACGACACGGCTTCCGTCGTCCAGCAGGATCCGCAGTCCTTGCCCTTTGGTGACGGATTGGTCCACCGGATCGGTGTAGCTGAAGTTGTCAGCGGCATTGATGCTCCGGCCTGCAAATGGCTGACCGATGAGGCTGGGAAGCATGGCTTCCAAGCGGTCATAAAGCCCATGCGCGGCATCGCTGGCAACGGCTTCGTAGTCATGGCGCGAGTAGTAGTGACGCCCGTAGCGCTTCCAATGTTCGGCCATGATCTCGGCGACACTGCAGCGTCGCTTCGCCAAGATCTGAAGCCAAAACAGCACCGCCCACAGCCCATCCTTTTCGCGGACGTGGTTGCTGCCTGTTCCGAAGCTTTCTTCGCCGCAGAGCGTGATGTCGCCAGCATCCAGCAGGTTTCCGAAGAATTTCCAGCCGGTCGGCGTCTCAAAGCATTTGATTTCCAGATCCTTGGCCACCACATCCACGGCAGCACTGGTGGGCATGGACCGGGCAACCCCCGCGAGGCCTGAGGCATAGCCAGGGGCAAGGGTGGCGTTGGCCGTTAGGACGGCCAGGCTGTCGCTTGGGTTCACAAAGCAACGCTTGCCCAGAATCATGTTGCGGTCGCCATCGCCATCACAGGCAGCACCGAATTGATAGGCATCACCGTCCATCAGGAGGTCGGCAAGTTCATGGGCGTAGGTGAGGTTGGGATCGGGATGCCCGCCTCCAAAATCTTCCAAGGGCGTCCCATTGCGGACGCTGCCAGCCGGTGCTCCTAAGACCTCTTCCAGCAATTTTTTGGCATAGGGCCCCGTGACCGCATGCATGGCATCAAAGGCCAAGGGGAAGTCGTTGCGAATCAGAGCGCTAATGCTCTCGAAGTCAAACAATGTCCTCATCAACGCCACGAAGTCATCGACGCCATCGATGACTTCGACCTGCATCTCACCAATGCTGTGCTGTCCTGGCGCCTGAAGACTGATGGCGGGAGCATCCACGATCGAATACTCAGTGAGGGTTTTGCTGCAGTCGTAGACCGCATCTGTAAAGGACGCAGGCGTGGGGCCGCCGTTGGCTCCGTTCACCTTGACGCCGAAGTCACCATCAGGGCCACCGGGGTTGTGGCTGGCGGAAAGGATGATCCCGCCGATGGCTTGACGTTGTCGAATCAGGTTTGAGGCGGCAGGCGTGGACAGGATGCCGCCTGTGGTGACAATCACTTTCTGCAATCCGTGGGCCGCACCCATGCGCAGGATCACATCGATGGCGCGGAGGTTCCCATAGCGACCATCTCCACCGAGCACCAGGGTTCCGCCCTTCATTCCCGGGAGGGTACGAAAGGAAGCTTCGATGAAACTCTCTAAGTAGTGGGGCTGTTCAAACTGTTGGCTGCTTTTGCGGAGACCAGAGGTGCCTGGCTTTTGGTCGGTGAAAGGCGCCTCGAGTTGCACCTGCCGCTGGGTGGGTTCCGTCGGCATTGAAGGGGTCATGACGAGGCAGCATCGTTCCCCAAAACCTAAGCCTGTGCAGGCGCGTTCATTGCTCTAGGTGAGGCCAGTTATCACAGCTGTTGATGAGCTCACGTTTGACTAGATGGAGATCCTGCTGAAGGCGGCTTGCTTGGCTTGGTGGGCTTTTCTGGATCAGCACAGATCACCGTGAGCCGGCGTGCGGGGCTGTCAATGCTGTCGCGACGTTGAAAGCTGTTGCTCGTGGCTGGCTTTGCTTCTTGCATGAGCTCCCAAACGGCGTCTTTGCAGGCTGTTGGGAGACGAGGATGATCCATGAGTGGATTCGCGATTTCACGAGTGCGAGTACAGCTGTCAACGCTGTTCTCCCTCGAACAGGCGTAGGCCAGTAGCTGCAGGGACCTCAATTCACTCTTTGTGGGAAACGGAACGTATTTCAATTGCGCGCGAACAGCACAAGGCGCCAGGATCGTTAACCCAAGAAGAAGTGGCGAGAGTCGCACGGGCAGAAGGGACGTAATGGAGCCATTCTGGCTTCAGAATTAGACCATGTGCGAATGTTGGTAAGTTGACTTTTGTGCTTCTTGTGATGGTGCCAAATAAATCGCTTTTTGCAGTCACGGAGTTTCCTCCCTTACTAGGACTATATTGTGTATTCATTTCCTTTTGAAAATGAATACATGTTTTGAGGAACTCTTAGATCGCTTTGCTGTATTGGGAGGCATTGCAGAAAATGTTTGCCAGAAGGAAGGAGAGTGTGGACGTGGCATATTTCCTATTGATCCATCCCGCAGGGTGAAAATAATGACTCCCGAAAAACTTCTGATTAGTCATGATAATATAGGTATTCGTGATGGTGAGATTACAATCAAGGATAAAACTGTCTACTCGGAACAAGTGTGTATATTCCTTGAAACGTATTACAATGATTATGCGTGGGGTAATAACGGCAACAGTGATTCCGCTGACTTTTTGAAATTTGTTGAGTCGTCCTCCGAATTAATAAAGACGCGGCTTTTGGATTGTGGATTTGTGGATAAGAACTTTCTGGATATTTGCTTTAATGAAGAGCAGCTTTTGAAAAGATTTATCGACGAAAGGACTGTTGCATTCCGCGGTTGTCGTGTCCTTGCTCCAGTGTGGGAATTCGTTAATCATAGTTCTTTTGCGCGGCCGTTAAGGATTACTCCTTATGGCTTAGAGACACCTCCGCTTGAAGCAGCTTCTGGAGAAATTCTTTTTAAATATAGTGGAAAGAATAGCCCTATGAGTATGTGGAAAAAGTATGGATTTGCGTGTAAGTGTATTGTGGCTTACAGCATTCCTTTTAGAATTAGCATAAATAACGACTCGCTTTGTATTAGCTGTTCCGGTCAGCTGGGTTTGGGTCCCAAGGAAAACAAAGGATTCTCTATAGTCGCTGATTCTATTTCAATTAAATCGCTTCCCATTGGATGTTTGTCTGCTGGCCTTCCATTTGTGACTTTTAAGTCTATCCTATGTTCAGCGGGGTTATCATTAGATCTTGCTAAGAGTTTATTCCTAAAAGTGCGTGAGTTGAACCTGAGCGCTAGGCGTGATCTCCTAAATATTCTTCAGGAGCCTGTTTTCGGCGGGCATGCTGAATTGTATAGGGCCTTGACGTATGAGATTGAGCTAATCGAAAGTTCATCAATTTGACAATTTATTCACTGCAAGTGTACCTTTGGTAAATGTTTTGATCAAGTAAGATATTGCTTCTAAGTGGCTTAAATTTTTCAGATTCTCTTTATTCTGATCGAGTGCTTTATGAGTGACGTTTTGACATTTTGAAGATCTCTTTCTTTATGCATGATCGAAAAGTTGGATAGTGCCCAGGGTCGTCAGCATTGAGTTCGAGTAATTTGAGAGTGGAGGCATGAGCTTGATCAAGGCGAACTTTTGATTCAGCTTTTCGCCATGGGCGAGGCGAGGTGTCCCAACTCCCAGTGTTTGTATTATGTTGAGGGATTTGCTCAGGGATGTTTAGGGATCTCCTGACCCCATAAGACAGAACATAATTCAGAAGAGGATCACAGATTTTGTGTGGAAGAACCCTATAGTGCTAAAAAAAAAACTACTGGATATTTGGATCCGGCTTTGCTTTTTAGTGATGTCAGCCCTAAGTCCGAATCCCATGCAAGCCGGAGGATCCTGAAGTAGCCGCGAAGGGTGAGGGTTGTCAACAGCTCTCTCCGCGTCAGGTTGAGGCTGGATGTGAGTGACCATTTCATCAACCGCCTTGGTCGTTGGGACGATCCATTAGCCCAAGCCAGGGCGCAAGCCTTCTACGCAGAGAATATTTTTGTCACCTAGCGACTGGTGATTTGGGGATTGAAGCCTCTCTTGACTCTTCTTATTTTTCTCAGCACCTTTTATAAACCCCACGCACGCATATTACTCTCTTCCGTTCAGCCTTTCTGCGCATTTTTTGAATGATCTCAAGCTCTGCGCTTTTGCGCATTCGATGCATTGCGCGGTTGATATGTACTGCTAAATGGGTAGATTTGATGAGAATAATTTTAATTATTAAATGAATTTTCGCTTGAGCATGATAAAAGGCAATTTATATGGAATTCTTTGCATGGCATTGGGTTTGCGCGTTATCTTTTGGAATGCTGATTTGTTTTCAATTAATTTGCTTCCCGTTGGATGTTTGTCTGCGAGGCTTCTGTTTGCGGTTTTTGGATAGTTTATTGACGCCAAGCGTGTCTTTGGCAAATGTTTCGCCTAAGCAAGAGATAGCTTCTACGTAGTTTAGGTCGTTCAAGTTCTCCTTATTTTTTTCGAGTGCTTTATGCGCGGCTATTTTTAGATTTTGAAGATCTCCGTCTTCATACATGATCAAAAGGTTGGATAGTGCCCCGGGGTTATCAGGATTGAGTTCGAGTGATTTGAGAGTGGATG
>QCVQ01000006.1 GCA_003210315.1 Synechococcus sp. AG-686-F08
CAACGTGCCCGTCTGGCAAGGCCAAGGTCAAGAGAAGGAGAACGTTGTCTTGACGGAGGGTCAGGCTGAACCGTAATTTCACAGGGTGCCGGAAGTTCAGAAGAGCTTTCGATCACGTTCTTGGCCCCATCGTCTAGAGGCCTAGGACACCTCCCTTTCACGGAGGCGACAGGGGTTCGAATCCCCTTGGGGCTACTGAAAAACCAAATGAGACTTCATCTGGTTCGATCAAGACTCTCCTCTCTGGGGGAGTTTTTTTTATGCAACCTTGAGGAAGCCCCTAGGGCCCAGGTCGAGACGTCTCCGCAGGAACAAAACCATCCCAAGGCCGACGAGCTCAAGATCTTGACTTCACCTTCATCGTCGAGAGCCAACGACACTCTCTTGTGCAAGGAATGACAAGGGCACGCATTCAAGCCGAACTCAATCCCGGCATGGTCTTGAAAGAGAGCTAGAGCAACTAAAGAGAGGCTCTGCGCCGCGCTTCGGCTTCAACCGCTCTGAGGTTGGTGGTGAGATCATCACGCAACCGTTGTTCGATTAGGCCTATGGGCATACCCAGACATCCCTGGACCGTCAGTTCGTAAAAGAGAGCCGTTGCTTCTGGCATGGTTCTCATCCGCCAGGTTCCCTCAAAGCGCCGGAAATCTCCTTTCTTCATCTTGAATTTCAGCGACCCCTCAGAAGCAAACTCTTCAAGCTCTAGCTCTACAGATGCGGAGAATTTCATGCCAAGAAATTGCTGACATCCCTCTTGTTGCAATAAAACCTTGCTTCCATCTCGAAGCAACAAGCGACTGCTTGCAAGGTTGGGGATGAAAGCACTGAGCTGGTCGTAATCCGTAAGAACAGCCCAGATCTGATCTACAGAAACCGGTGTAAGCAGCTGAGCAGCAAGGCGGCGGACGCCATCAGAAATCCTTTCAACAGTTTGTTCAATCGGCTGGTGATTCGATGACATTGCCCCTCCTATGGGGGTTTCTCCGCGCTTCAGTTGTGTCAGACCACTCAAAGATGCCAAACCGTTTTCTCTTCTAATCCTGAGAGATCGACATCGCTGACTCTAAGGAAGAAACTTGAATTCAGCGAAAATTGATTGGTAAGTCAGTGGTGACGCTTATAGTCGCGCCATAACAGGACGTTTTCAATGCGAGTCAGCGCGTCTCCTCAGACAACCTCTGATGAACGGACATTCACGATTGTCTTCACAGGCTTGGGTGGACGTCGCGCAGAGCTATCTCGCTTAAACGTCTCTTACAGCCGCCTTCGGGACACAATGTGCGTGCTTCTCTCCAAGGGAGCGCGCATCCAGTCCGTGAGTCCAGCAGGCTCAGAGCCGGCAGCCGCACCCATTGAATCTGCACCCCCAGTCTCCGCACCTGTGACAACTTCCAAACCAAAGCCCTCGGCCAAAGCAGTACCGGTCAATCTCTACAAACCCAAGGCACCCTTCCTAGGCACAGTCACAGAAAATTATTCCCTCCTTAAAGAGGGAGCAATTGGTCGCGTGCAGCACATCACTTTCGATCTGAGCGGTGGTGATCCACACCTTGAGTACGTGGAAGGTCAAAGCATCGGCATCGTTCCTGCTGGTGAAGACGCCAAAGGCAAACCCCACAAATTGCGCTTGTACTCAATCGCAAGCACCCGCCACGGTGACAATCTTGAGGACAACACCGTGTCCCTCTGCGTAAGACACCTTCAGTACGAAAAGGACGGAGAGACCATCAATGGTGTTTGTTCGACTTATTTATGCGACGTTGAGCCCGGCACCAAGGTCAAGATCACAGGGCCTGTTGGCAAGGAAATGCTGCTTCCCGAGGACGAAGAAGCAAACGTGATCATGCTGGCCACCGGCACCGGAATCGCCCCCATGCGCACCTACTTGCGTCGCATGTTTGAACTGAGAGAACGAGAAGAGAACGGTTGGAAATTCCGTGGCAAAGCTTGGTTGTTCATGGGAGCACCCAAAACAGCCAACCTGCTTTATGACGAAGATTTCCTTCACTACGAAAGGGAATATCCCGACAATTTCCGCTACACCAAAGCCATCAGCCGCGAGCAGCAGAATCCCAAGGGCGGCCGGATGTACATCCAAGACCGCGTCTCTGAACACGCTGAAGAGATCTTCTCGATGATCGAAGACCCCAAAACCCACGTCTACATGTGTGGATTACGTGGCATGGAGCCCGGCATCGATGAAGCCATGTCCGCCGCAGCCGAAGCAAAGGGCTTGGATTGGTCCGAACTTCGCCCCAAGCTCAAGAAAGCTCACCGCTGGCACGTTGAGACTTACTAAATCTCAGATTTAAGTCAATAAAGCTCGCCGATGGCGAGCTTTTTTTATGGCTAATTCTGTTGTTTTTCAGGAGACAGCCACAAAACACAGCCTGAGGGAACAATTGCGCTGTCCGATCGAGAAATCCTGGTTAAACCTGCCTAAGAGGTGCTGTAGCCATGACCGCAACGATCACAAACCCACTGAGGGTTGGGCTGCGACAGGAACGGGTGATCGCTCCGCAATGCCTGGTGATTTTTGGAGCGAGCGGCGACCTCACGCATCGCAAGCTTGTACCAGCCCTCTTCGAGTTATTTCAACAAAGACGACTCCCCAGCGAATTTGCCCTCCTTGGCTGCGCCAGAAGACCTTGGAGTGACGAAGAATTCCGCAGCAAAATGGCGGAAGCGATGGGTGACAAGGTTCGCGACCATCCCGAGGCATGGGAGCAATTTTCCGCCGGGATGTTTTATGAGCCGGTGGACCTTCAGAAACCTGAAGACGTCGTCAAGCTCGGGGGTCGCCTTCAGGAGATCGACCGTCTTAGAGCCACACGAAGCAACCGCACCTTTTATCTCTCGGTATCACCGAAGTTTTATGCGAGTGGCTGCAGGGCCCTAGCCGATGCAGGCCTGCTGAAAGATCCCCAACGCAGCCGCGTTGTGATTGAAAAACCATTTGGAAGGGACTACGGCAGCGCCCAATCGCTCAACAAGGTGGTTCAGGGCTGCGGTCAAGAAAACCAGATCTTTCGCATCGACCACTACCTCGGGAAAGAAACGGTCCAGAACATCATGGTGATGAGGTTCGCTAACGCGATTTTCGAACCCATCTGGAATCGGAATTACATCTCCAGCGTTCAAATCACTGCCTCTGAAACCGTTGGAGTCGAGGAGCGGGCCGGTTACTACGAAACATCGGGCGCCCTGCGCGACATGGTGCAAAACCACCTAACCCAGATGTTGGCGATTACCGCCATGGAAACCCCTGGACGTTTTGACCCAGAGGCCATCCGCAGTGAAAAGGCCAAGGTTCTTCAAGCCGCACGCCTTGCTGATGAGATGGAACCCTGGAACTGCTGCATCCGCGGGCAATACGGACCTGGAGGCAGCGATGGAGCACCTCTAAGCGGCTACCGGCAAGAGCCAGGCGTTGATCCCCACAGCACGACGGAAACGTACGTGGCAATGAAGCTGTTTATCGATAACTGGCGCTGGCAAGGGGTTCCGTTTTATGTGCGCACCGGCAAACGTCTTGCCAAGCGTCTCAGCGAAGTGGTGTTGACCTTCCGCGAAGCCCCTGTTCACCTCTTCGATGCTGCCGGTGGCAGTCCAACCGCCAACCAGCTCATCCTGCGCATTCAGCCCGATGAAGGCGCTGAATTCAAATTTGAAGTGAAATCTCCAGGCTCCGGCATGCGTAGCCGTCCTGTCGAGATGGAATTCTCCTACGACGAATCCTTTGGGGAACCATCAGATGAGGGCTATGTGCGCCTTCTGGCGGACGCCATGTTGGGAGACCCAACACTCTTCACCCGTAGCGATGAAGTTGAGGCAGCTTGGAGGCTTTACACCCCGCTGCTGGAACTGATCGAAGACAGTCCCTGGAAACTGCCGATCCACCCCTACGAATCGCGCACCTGGGGACCTGCTGCTGCAGACGCGCTGCTAGCCCGAGACGGTCTGCTCTGGCGTCGCCCTTAAACCAAGCCCAAACAAGATCCAAGTTCACTTCGATACCGCTCTTTTTCACGCCGCAGCATGTCTCCTCAGCTCACGCTTCAAACTCCCCTCGAACTACCACCGTCGGAAGTTCCCCATTACCTCGATCAGTTGTGGTCGCGCGATCAAGCCAGCAGCATCGGGGCCCACACCTTTTGTCTGTTGATATGGCAGCCAGCCTGGGTGGAACAGCAACTGGTCCGCACGGGAAGAATTGAGGGCCCAATCATGGGCGTGCAACGCGACGAGGTGGAAGAGGCTGGACGAAAAGCGGTTCTCGAGCTTGATCTCCCCCTCAGCACCCCGCCACTGGGAAGCTCAGTATCGAACGTTCTGGCCAAGGTTGATGGCAGCAAAACCAGCGATGACCTTCGTGGTCAACACGTGGATGGGGCCTTAAGCGCCTTGCGGCCACGGCGGTTGATCACCTTCGCCCCCAGCCTGGATACAAACCGCCCATTGGAAACGTTGGTGGCCGCCTATTGCCCTTTACCGGAAGAAGGTGGGGGCACCGTTGCCTGCGGAGATGTAGTTGTGCTCCGCGGCGGAACAGGGGCCTTGCAGGAAGGACTCAAGACGTTGCAGCCCCTGCTCCCCGACGACCTGCCCTCCTGGGTGTGGTGGAACGGGCCCCTCGATGAATCGCCTGAGTTATTGGAGCAGCTCTCTATCGCTCCGCGCAGACTCATTCTCGATTCAGCACTTGGTGATCCCATTTACTGCTTGAACTTGCTCGCCAACAGGCTGGCAAGCGGTCAGGCCGTGAATGATCTCAACTGGCTAAGGCTGGGCAGCTGGCACCAAACCCTAGCGATGGTGTTTGATCCGCCGCACCGTCGCGATGCCCTCGGCCATGTGGTGCAACTCGACATCGATGTCGAAGGAGATCACCCAGTCCAAGGCCTCCTTTTGGCCTCATGGATTGCCGATCGACTCGGCTGGACCCTGAAGGACTCCCATCGAAATGATGGCAAAACAGGTGACGCGAGTATTTGCGCTCTGTTCCAACGGCCCGATGGAACAGAGGTGCCGCTGAGAGTGTCTCCCGTCCCCATGGGGCAACCCAGTATTCATCCAGGACAAATCGTGGGGCTCCGGATGATTTCCAAACCGGAAAAGGGTGGGGCGATGTGTGTGATTCTCTGCTCGGAATCCGGAGGTTGCATGCGCCTTGAAGCCGGGGGCATGGCCAGCATGGAACTCGTAGAAGAAGTGGTGCCCTTACTTCACACTCACGTTGAAGCCGACATGGCCCGCCTCCTAGAAGGTGGGCACGATTCTTCAAACCCACTCTTGGCTGCGGCGGCCCCTCTGGCTGCCAAGCTTCTGAGTTAATTCCCAGCTGAGCAGCATGGCCTGTGTGATCGCTGCTCCATCCAGCAGCAGCGGCAAAACCCTGCTCAGCCTCAGTCTGATCGCCTGGGCGCAACAGAAGGGATTGAGCATTCAACCCTTCAAGGTGGGGCCGGATTACCTCGACCCCCAAGTGCTTGGGGCCAGTGCGGGGCGCCCTTGCCGCAACCTTGATCTGCCCTTGTGCGGACCTGACTGGGTCAGGACCAGTTTCCATGGATATGGAGGTCGCTGCGACTTAGCCCTCGTGGAAGGGGTCATGGGGCTGTTCGATGGGATCGGCTCAACTGGAGAAGGAAGCAGCGCAGCTTTGGCCAAACACCTGAAGTTGCCAGTGGTGTTGGTGGTGGATGCTGGCGGCCAGGCACGATCGCTCGCTGCCCTCGTGAGCGGATTTCGTGATCTTGACCCCGAGTTGCAGTTGGCTGGTGTGGTGCTCAATCGCGTGAGCACTGAGCGCCATCGCTTGCTTCTTGAGGATGTTTTAGCCGCCATTGATATGCCCTGCCTTGGCTGTCTTCCGCGGGATTCAAGCCTTGAATTACCTAGTCGGCATTTGGGTTTAGCTCCAGCCCATGAACTCGATCAACTGAACGTTCGTCTTGAGAAATGGGCAGCGATTGCTGATCAACATCTCGAGATGGAGGTCTTTGAGCGGTTGATGGCAGCACCAACGAAGGGGCCAGATCCAATCCAAACCGTGCTGGGGACTGCACTGGAGCAGGACACCCTGAAAGAACTACTTCCAGTGGCTGTCGCTCAAGACAATGCCTTTCATTTCCGGTACCCCGAGATGCAGGATTGCCTCGAGGCATTGGGGATGCCGCTGATCCCTTGGCACCCCTTGGAGGATGAGCCATTGCCGCAAGCGGCCTATGGACTAGTGATTCCTGGGGGCTTCCCAGAACTGCATGCGGAACAACTCAGCCATTGCCAACAAAGCCTTTCAGGCCTCCGCGACTGGGTGCAACGCAAACCGCTCTACGCCGAATGTGGCGGCATGTTGATGCTGGGGACCAGCTTGATGGACGGGGAGGGACAAACCCATGCAATGGCTGGGGTCTTACCGTTTCACGCCCAACGCGGAAGATTGCAGGTGGGGTATCGCCGCCTAAAGGCAAGCCGCGACAGCTTGCTGCTGAAGGCTGGAGATCAGTGGATGGGCCATGAATTTCACCGCTGGCAGCTCAGCGAGGATGCTGTGGGCAGATGGCAACCGCTGTGGCAGGTTGATGGCTGGCATGTTGATCGCAGAGAAGAAGGATGGGCACTTCCGATGGTTCACGCAAGCTGGGTGCATCTTCACTGGGCCAGCTCTTCGACGATCTCATGCCGATGGCGCGCCGCTCTCGAAATCGTGGCGAGACAGATCAAGACGAAGTCATAAAAAACACCCGTCAGCGACAACAGCCCTTGAAGGAGCGCTGGCGCTTCCTGATTGAAGGCAGCGTGCAAGGAGTGGGATTCAGAAACAGTTGCCGGCGACGAGCCCTCGACCTCGGCCTTTGTGGTTGGGTGCGAAACCTCAAAGACGGAAAGGTAGAAGTTCAAGCGGAAGGAGGCGAGATGGCCTTGAACGAGTTTCGTCTGTGGTGCGAGCGTGGTGCAAGCGCTGCAACCGTTAAGAGGGTGGTGCTGTCCAAAATCCCCGTGACTGGCAATGACTGGTTTGACGTTCGGACTTAAAACGAAGACAGCGCACTGATCCACACCATGGGCAAGGAACGTCAGCTCTGGTTGCTTCGCCACGGAGCCACTGAATGGGCAAAAAACGGACGGCATACCGGCAGAACCGATCTCCCTTTGCTGCCTGAAGGAGAAGAAGAAGCAAGGCAACTGGCGCCTGCACTCACATCCCATCCTTTTGCAGCCGTGTTTAGTTCACCGCTTCAACGGGCAAAACGCACGTGCGAGCTCGGCGGCCTTGGCCAACAACGACGCATCATAGAAACGTTGCGCGAGTGGGATTACGGCGATTACGAGGGGATTACAACCCCCGAGATTCGCAAGGGCGAACCCAACTGGACCATTTGGAGCCATGGCTGCCCTAATGGAGAAAATGCGGAGACCGTGCAACAACGCTGTGAACAAACCATTGCTATCGCCTTAGCGGAACCGGGCGATGGGGATGTTGCCCTGTTTGCCCATGGGCATGTGCTGCGCGCCTTAACAGGCACCTGGTTAGGGCTCGGCGCCACAGGTGGAAGATTATTCCAGCTCGGCACTGGAACCATCTGCATCTTGGGCTTCGAGCGAGGGCAGCGCGCGATCACCTGCTGGAATGCTCCCACCAACGGCTTGTTTTGAGCGAAAACACTGCCCTAATCACCTTTGCTTAAGCGATTACGCAAGATCCAGCGGGAGGATTAGGTGTTGTCGTTGTAGATCTCAAGCGAATGTGATACGAAAAGAGCTCTTTTTACGACCGTGTAGTGCGTCGCCGGCGGCATGATCGCCTCATCCGACAACCAGTTCACAAGAAGCTATTAATGATTAACTATTTGCTTATAAAGGTGCTTTTGAATACATCCACATCAATTGGAAAGCCTCTTGACTCATTCGATCCTCGCATAAAGAAGGTGTTGAAACAAACACAAGGTCCGTTCTTCTGCAACCCCGTTAGGGTTGCGATGAAATAAATTCTGTGACCTATTGCTATCTCTCGAACTGACGAGCCGAAACATTTACGAAGGTCTAAAGAAAGAGGGATACAAGTGTGACTTAGACATCTGGATGAAGGAACCAGAGTGGGCAAAAGTCAATGTCCAACTTGATGGGATGACTTGGATCATCGAGGGGATAGACGAAGTAGGGAAGACCAATCCCGACGAAGCCGAGTTCAACAAATCAGACGAAACTGAATTCAACGCTCAAGCAAATCCAGCAAAAGACCAATACATTCACTTCCAAATTGACCGAGTGTTTAAAAAAGGACAAGACGACGTAGCTCAATTGGCAACAAAGCGCTTATGTTCTTCATTTATTTATCACGAAAGAACTAACCTTGCCAGCATGGACGGTTCATTCACTGTATCTTTTCACCGTCAGTACCCCCTACCAACAGATGGCGACGAGACTGGTATCAAAACAATCATCGATCAATTAAACAACTTTAAGGTCATCGTTCAATCTGTTTTTTATTCAATTAAAGAGGAAAACCGATAGCTCTTGCAGGGGCAATCTGTGAACAAAAAACTTAGCCACGGATAACGTTATGAGCATGGCATTGGCATCAATAGCAAATAAGACTTTTCCCAGACCACCAGCAAAGATTTTCACCTTTGATTGAACTGGGAAATGGCTCACTCAGCCTTTGCGTGCACCGATCATCGCGGATCTCAGCCAGTGATTGTTCCTGATCATTCTGGAAGGTCACCTCTTAGGTCACCTTGTAGCTCAAATCTCAGCTCAGATCCTGTCCCTGAAGACAATCTCGGCGGAAGACCAAAGTGCAAACTCTTGTTTTGTGCAATTGCTTGAGCGCAAGCCCTAATACGATCAATCTGAAATGTTGTGTTTCCACTGAACGATGAGCGACACCACGCTTTGGGCTGAGCTGCTCGCCTATGGCACTGGCATCGGCCTATCGCCGATCCACATCGCTGTTTTATTGCTGCTGCTCTTAGGACCACAACCCTTGAAGCGCGGCGGCTGGTTCGTGGCGGGATGGGTTGTCACCACGATGGCGACATCAGCCTTACTCGTGACGGTGGGTCATTCCCTGGTGCTGGACATGACGCAAGGATCCCATCACCGCACCGGCTTAGATCTCCTCGCTGGTGGGGCCTTAATTGCTGTTGGCGGCAGAGAATTACTGCGCTCGTTGAGCGAAGGAGACACACCGCCGGCATGGACCTCAAGCGTGGATCGCTTTGTGAACATGCCCCTCCCACTGCTGTTGTTGTTGGGAGCCATCGCGGAAGTTGCCAGTCCTGACGATCTCGTGCTGTTTGCAAAATCAGCCGGAGTTGTCTTGGCCGCTCAACTACCCACATGGCAAGAACTGATTGGACTTTTGGCCTTCACGATCGGAGCAAGTCTGTTACTCCTTACCCCTTTGATCGCTGTTGCGGTTGGTCGTGAAAAAGTCGTGCCTGTACTGGAACGCGGGAAAGAGATTCTGTTTGCACGAGGCGAACTCGTTGTCGCCGCCGTCAGTATTGGAATCGGGAGCTACCTCGGCTGGCAAGGAATCAGCGGGCTCACCCTGACCTAAACGTGTTTGAAGGATAAAAGGTGTGGGCCAGGACAAGCCCAGTTCATTGGGCCTCAGATGCTGGGCTCACCAAATAGATTCAACAACGTCATACCTAAAACGCACCAGAGGCTTCAACTTGAACAATCGAAAGAAATGAACGCTTTGAATTAGTCACTCGGAACGTGAACGTCATCCACATCAAGGAGAGTGAGAGGTATTGATCTCTCAGATTGTTCAATGCAGTCAATCGATGAATTCAAAGGCCCTGTTGCTGACGGAGAACCCAAGCTGACGCGGCCTGCTGCTGCTTCCAGGCCACCAAAAGTTGTTTGGCAATCGATTGCAGCTCTTCAACATCCTTAGAACCGTCAATCTCTCTTGAAAACTTCTCGATTTCGAACATCTGCCCGATGGTCAAAGCAATTGGATCCATTGGTCTTTTTGCTTGGCGAGCTGAAGGTAGCCCGTAAGGCATAGCAACGCAAATCAATCAGGTAGTGATTGCAACCTATTTGACGATTGCATGCTCAACTCACTACATTTCTCTTATTACAGATCATTTCCGAACATCCCTTATGCCTTTGATTGCAACCACTAATTAGCCTAAAAAGCATTGTCATGCCTAGCCTCAATGCACTTCTCCTGGAAACAACACCAAGAACTTTCCAGAAAAGTATCTAACAGTGCAGACACCGCTCAAGGCGTTGCTCTCGCACTGATGGGTGTGGGTTTATCAATACTGGCTAAGGATCTTTTGGCTGCCGAGCTTCTCGATCATTCGAATTCACACACACCAACGAAGAACTAACCGGTTGCCTGACAGTCTCAGCTGGTCCAAGGGAGAAATTTTCACATCAAGAGAACGTTTAATTCCGCATTCCACGGCCAAATCTGCCAGCAAGCAGAACTCAAAGAGAAACACCGCAACAGGCGTCGATTGGTGATTTCAGCTACTAGAAAAATCTAAAGCCCATCGACCCTCAAAACCAGGCTGCCTTTATCTCCGAAGGCTATCTTTGGATAGTCTCTCTACTAAAGAGAGTGTTGATGGATACAAACAGTGTCAAAGGGAAGACATAAGGTCACAAGTACGCTCAGTTGCGGAAACTTATGACGACTCCACTCACCTCAACAAACGAAGACATTCCCAATGGACAACTGATGCAATTAGCTTTAGAAGTCATGAGCCAAGCCATTGGATCACGACAGGATGATGATCAAAGCAGAGGACTATCATCCGAGCATAAAGACCTTGCTCTCCCTCCGGTATGTGCTCTTTAGGTCAAAGTGCAGGACACTTTTGTCTCATTATCAAGCACTGAAAGCAACGAAGCAGATTCATAAGCAAGGTTCCCCATCCATACAAGGGCCTTAGTCTTAGCAAGAAAATTCTACGACTTTCTCGTCTTAAAATATTAATTGATAGTACTGGAAATCATCAGTTCCGCATTGTCAGACATTGGCCATAGAATGACTCGCAAAAAATAAAAAACTTACGCGCACAAGTGATGCCTTATCAATGATTTTAAAATATTCAATTAAGCACATAAAGACTTCTCGCGTATTGCCTCAACCTACTAAAAGCAAATTCAATCGTATTAAGAAGTCCTACGTCTAACTCAAAGCAATACTCTGATTCACCCAATCAATCGACTAAATCCTAAGCAGAAAGAAATCATAATAAACATTCACACTTTAACCCATATACTCAAATACCATCAGCACCATAAAAGCGGCTAGGCATTATTACTCCTTAGAAGAATTATGTAGTTACTGATGCGGAGGAGGCAAATCCCCACTATTAAATTAATGACACCCACAGGAGTAGCAATGAGCTTTACAGTTCCAGCAATCTCAATTGGTATCGTCACATACACATTATTTCACCTCTGCTTTTCACATCTTGTGCAGTAATCGCTACTAAAAAGAGAACAGCCCAACAACAACATCGCTTGCACCCCTCAGTGCGGGCGATTTTTATTGGCTAAAATAGACGATAGAGAGCAAACATTAAGGAAACATTAAACGTTCGGACATGCATTCTTCTGCTTAAATTCATTTCTAGTGAGCAAATAAACCTAGGAACTATGTATATCGCAATCATTCGCTTGCCAACAAATAAAAATCATCGTAATCAATTCTCACTTGGGAGAACAAGATGAAAGCAATTAAAACTGAACAAACCTACACCTCAATCACAGAGCGCTGGGATGCTGTGGATGCTTATCTGGAATGCGTCACAAGTTGCGGGCTCAAAGATGGAGTTTGCGTGACCATGTGTATCACCAAGCATCTTGAACAAGAGACGGTTATGGAGGATTGAAAGAGATGGGCATTTGACATTGTCAACGCTTGTCGCAAGCCCTTATGGCATCTGTTGAGAACTTATGCACATATTGGCTTGGATCATTCCAGATCATCATCTCTATCCATCTCTTGACAACCCTGCATCAACTTGCAGAAACAGGTGCATAGGGAAATCCTAAAGTCCTGTTTCACCAATGGCTTTACGGTGATTGTGATTCATCCCTTGGTCCCAAATAAAACAATAATTTGTTGACCAATTGTCAAATCAAAGGCTTTGATCTTCCCATTGGTATTGAGATGCATAGGGCTCATTCTGTTTGCACTTCCTTGCATCAGTCGTTCGGCGGATTAGAACCAATCTTTCATTGTTGTTTTTCATTCTTCAGCGCCCGCGACCAACGTTCCACCGCTTCGGCTGATGACGACCTTCCCGCCATCCAGACAGCCTCTTGCGCCCGACTGACGGCGACGTAGGCCAACTGACGTCGCAGAACAAGGTCCTGCGGCCAGAACACGTCATCGGCAACAAATACCTCTCCAAAACTGCTGCCTTGACTGCGATGAACAGTGAGTACGGCCGCTGGCCCCAATGAGGCGAACGCATCACGGATCAAGAAATAGCGACGCCACAGAGGCCGACCACCGCGCTTTCCCGCATCCCTGGCCTGGGTTCGTAAACCCTTAAGAACCCCATCTAGTCGCTGCCGCGCAGCACTCCCGGAAGGCGGCTGCAACCGCAAACTGAGCTCAAGCTCTCCACTACGGACCTTCGCCGTCACGGTCTCGATCACAGGGGCCTCGAATCCAGCGAGTGCCATCTGCGTCTCCCCAGCAAAACCAAATTCAGCCAGGTCACATCGCTCAGGGGTGACATCCTCCACCACCACTTCACGATTCGAGCCAAGAACCAGATCGGGTTCTTCTCCAGTTTCTGCGCCATCACGAGAGGCCGGCGCCATCACCGCCGTCCGGCTGATCAGGACCTCACCAGGAAGAACGGCCATCTGGTCCGCCATCTCACCATGAATCGCTCGCCTGGCATGGGGCACCAGCGCATCCAAGGTGCGGTTGGTATAACAAAGTATTCGCGCTGCATCGGGGTTATCGCAAGCCGCAGCACGGCGCAGGCCATCTTGAGCTTGGAGCAGCCAAGCCGAGCGATTGAGTACACCCACCTGACCCAATTCGCTGCGCAGCGGAGGCATTAAAGGCGGCGGCTCACAGGGCAAACGTCCATCGCGCAAACAGCTTGCCAACTGCAGAACGGGGCCTTGGTGACGCACGACCTGCTTAAGCGACGCTGTGATCGCACGGTCCATGGAGAACACAGGGCTATCCGCTTCTCCCACAGGCGGAAGCTGGGCCGGATCTCCAACAAACACAAGCCGTGTCTTAAAGGGATGGGCGCACTGCAGTGCGACCGACAACAGCGAGCTGTCGACCATGGAGGACTCATCAACCAAAACCAGGCCGAGATGTTCCAACGAACCTGCGGTTTGTTCCGTGGATTCGCAAACCTCCCGATCCCCTTGGCGACGCAACTTGAGTCGCAACAGTCGGTGGATTGTGGAGGGATACCAAGTGGGGTGAAGACCCTCTAAATCAAGGGCATGGCGCAACACACCAACGGCTTTGTGGGTTGGAGCCACAACGGTCCAACACAGCCCTGTGGCCTCCACTTGGCGCAGCAAACGCATTGAAAGGAAGGTTTTGCCACTGCCGGCATAACCACTCAACACAAACGGGATGCCTGGGTCCTCGTTTGAAAGCCATGTCTCGAACAAGGCAGACGCCGTCTGCTGGTCGTCAGTGAGGATGGCCTCAGAAGGCTTCAGCCTGCTCACCCGCTGAACAAACCAAAGGCTTGGGCCAAGTGCAGAGGAGAGCCCACAAAAAAGAGTCCTGGGAGTGCAATCAAAGGTCCCAACAGACTGCCAACCAAAACTTCCGTGCGGGTGTGACCAAGCCGTTCTTTCAGTGGCTTCTCCGGGGGGTCGGGCCAGAGCGAATCAGGAAGTTCGTTAAGGCGAGCGGCCGTGAATCCTGCCGCCCGGCGCACCCCACTGGCGTCGTACATCACCACAAAAGCCACCGTGGCAGCCAGCGCAAATGCAGGCTGATCAAAACCCATTTGCCAGCCGACTCCAGCGGCAGTACCAGTGACCAATGCCGAGTGACTCGAGGGCATCCCTCCGGTCTCAAACAACACCGCAGGCCTCCAGCGCTGATACAGAACCAATTCCAGAAACAGCTTCGAGAACTGTGCCAAACCGCAGGCTGCCAATCCCCAGGCGAGCACAGCATTATCGAAAATCTGAGCAGGCATAGACAGCGTCGAGATCATTGAAATCACCATGGTCAACAATCGCGACTCGCCACGTAATCGGCGAGAGCCAACAAGGGCGCCGCCTTGTCACGCCAAGGTTCAAGGGCAGCCTTGGACTCCCGCACCAACTGCAAAGCTTTCTCCCTTGAAGCATCCAGTCCCAAAAGCTTGGGATAGGTCGTTTTATCGGCTAGCAGATCCTTGCCGGCCGTTTTACCGAGCACTTCGCTGCTGGCGGTGACGTCGAGGATGTCGTCAATAATTTGGAAGGCCAAACCAATGCCATTTGCATAGGTGCGCATCGCCTCCAATTGGTCGTCACTCGCTCCTCCGATCAGAGCGCCTGTCACCACACAGGCACGCAGCAACGCTGCAGTCTTGTGGAGGTGGATGTACTCAAGAGTCTGAAGATCAACCGCTTGGCCCTCCGACTCAAGATCAACAACTTGACCTCCCACCAAACCGGGAGCACCCGATACAAGAGCCAACTCACCAACAACCCGCAACAAGCGATCAGCAGGAACGTTTGCACTGCGGACCGCCACCATCTCAAAAGCACGGCTGAGCATGGCATCACCGGCAAGGATGGCCATGGCATCGCCGTACACCTTGTGGTTTGTGGGACGCCCTCTACGCAGGTCATCGTTGTCCATGGCCGGCAAGTCGTCGTGAATCAACGACATGGTGTGGATCATTTCCAAAGCCACCGCCGTTGGCATCGCAAGTTCGGACGATCCCCCGACTAATTCACAAGCGGCTAAGCACAAAATTGGGCGCAACCGCTTTCCCCCTGCCAGAAGGGAGTAGCGCATGGCATCACGCAAAGATTCAGGCCGCTCAGGCCCCATCGAGGCATCCAGGGCAATCTCCACGCGATCGCGGGAGAGCTTTAAGTACGCCGCAAAGTCAAACGTGGCGGGGAGCTCACCGGAGGACGGCACGCTTTCGGGGCTAGTGGCCGCAGCGGACATGGTGAGCGCAGTGCTGATGGAATTCTCTCAGGCCGAGGGGTTCAAACCACCAAATCAGATAATTCCAATGCAACCTGATGGCGTCGACACCAGGCCACCACAGTGTTGACCAGCAACATCGTCACCGTCATTGGACCAACCCCTCCAGGGACTGGCGAAAGAGCAGCAGCGATGGGCTCTAATTCCTCAGCACGCACATCACCGCAAAGCCCTCCCTCAGGGCGGCGATGAATGCCGACATCGACCACCACACAACCGGGTGTGATGTGATCGGCACCGATCATTTCCGGGCGACCAGCAGCCACCACAAGAATCTCTGCCTGACGCGTGATCGATTTGAGATCTTGCGTGCGTGAGTGGGCCACCGTGACGGTGGCGTTCGCCGCCTGAAGCATGAGGGCCATCGGCTGACCCACCAAGATGCTGCGGCCCACCACGACGGCACGCTTGCCGGCGGGATCAATCCCCTGATCACGAAGCATCACCATCACGCCTGCCGGCGTGCAGCTTCGTGGACCCTGTTCACCCTTCAACAGGCGCCCAAGATTCAAGGTGTGCAGTCCATCAGCATCTTTATTTGGATCGATTTCAGCCAGGAGCGGGGTCTCATCTAATCCCTCTGGCAGAGGAAGCTGGAGCAGGATTCCATCCACCCGCTCATCAGCATTCAGCTGGCGAATGGCTGTTAGCACCTCCTGCTGTGAAGCATGAGCCGGCAGATGGGAGCCAAAGCTCTCCACCCCGATGCGTGCACAGGCTTTCTCCTTGTTGCGCACATAGACCGCACTGGCGGGATCGTCGCCAATGCGAAGCACCGCCAAGCCTGGTGATCGCCCTGCTGCCGCCATGCCCTTTTGAATCTGCAGCTGCAACCGCACTTCAAGCTGCGCGGCGAGCTGCTTGCCATCCAGCCTGAGAGCCATCGAGGTCTGTTGACACTCACCCCAGCATGCTTCCTCAGCGGGGCTAGCGTCTGTATCAGTTATCAACAGCTGTGTTCCGATCTCATCCTCTGGCCAAGCTCTGGAGAAGCTGGTTGCGGAGTGAGTCACCGCGACGCCCTGTGCTGCGTTGGAACCGTCTACAGAAGGCGGGATTGCTGTTGGTCTGTATTGCCGTAGCCCTTGTCTCCAGCTGGCCATGGCTGGTGGAACCCGACTTACAACCCGGAATCCCAGCACCGTTTGATTCGATTGCGCCAAAAGCAGCGCGAGTGGTGGACAGCGAAGCACTTGAACAAAGGCGTTCCAGCTTGATGCCCAACACCTTTGTTCAGGTGGTGGATCCACAGCAATCAAGCCTCCTCAAACTGAGACTCGAGCGTCATCTCGCCGAATTGGAACGGGTCGCTCGAAGCCAAAATATCGACCGCATTGGCCCCGTCAATCTGACGACAAAAGAGCAATTTTGGCTGGAAAAAAGGTCGCAAAAGGATCGCAAAAGCTGGGACATGGCGATCCGCAGGGCTGTGGATCGGATGCTCAGCCAAGGCCTCGTCAACACCCTGGCGATTGAACAGCTGAGAAAGGCTTCATCACTGCAACTCGAAGCACTGGGGCCTGAAGATGCTCCAGCAAGAACCATCGGCAGCAAGATCGCCACGACCACGCTGCAAGGAGCCAGCAACCTCCAAACCGATCCCCTGCGCAGTCAACGACTGATCGAAGAGCTGATCACCCAGCAAGGGATCCCAACCATCGAAGTGAAAGCTGGCGATCTAATCACGCGCAAAGGCGAACCGATCAGCTCTCAGGCCTACGACGTGCTCGATTTCTTTGGGCTGATCAATCGCAGCCCAAAGCTAGGGATTTGGTTGTTGCGTTTCACTGAAGCTCTCGCGAGTTGCGGAGTGATGCTGCTCGTCATGAAACGGGAAAGGCCCTGCCTTGAGGCCTCTCACGGATTTTTGGCGATCGGCTTGCTGCTGATCAGCCAATTCAGCAAGATTTGGTTTGGTGCAGCGGTGAGCCCCCTGGCTGTGATCGTGCCACCCACCCTGCTTTTAGCCCAAGGCCTTGGAACCACCAGTGGCCTGGCCTGGATGGCCGTGAGCTGTTTGCTTTGGCCTACCCCAGTGAGTGGATTGGGCGAAGGCCGGCTGCTGATCACAGCTGCCGTTGCGGCGATCGCCGCGCTACAGGCCGGACGGTTACGCAGTAGAGCGCAGTTGTTGCAACTGGCGGTGTTGCTGCCATTGGGTGCCTTAGTCGCGGAGATGGTGGTGCTTCGGCAGCCGTTTAAAGCCGTGAACCTGTCCTGGACACGGCTCACACCCGATACAGGAGAACTCGCGTCCGAGGCCCTGCTGATGGGATTGCTGATGATGCTCACGATCTTGCTGATTCCACTGCTGGAGAGCTCCTTCGGCCTGCTCACTCGGGCCCGTTTGATGGAACTAGCCGATCAGGAGCGTCCGCTGCTGCGCCGCTTGTCGTCAGAAGCACCCGGAACGTTTGAGCACACGCTGATGATCTGCGGGTTGGCAGAAGAGGGAGCTCGAGCCATTCGGGCCGATGTGGATCTGATCAAAACAGGATCCTTGTATCACGATGTGGGCAAACTCCATGCCCCGAACTGGTTCATTGAGAATCAAACCACCGGCGAAGAAAATCCACACACCAAATTGAACGATCCGGTCGCGAGTGCCGGAGTGCTTCAGGCCCATGTGGACGAAGGCCTCAAACTGGCTCGGCGTTACCGCTTGCCGCGGCCGATCGCGGATTTCATTCCGGAGCATCAAGGTACCTTGCGCATGGGGTTTTTCCTGCATCAAGCCAAACAAAGGGATCCAAAGGTTTCAGAACACTTATTCCGCTACTGAGGCCCCACACCTCGATCGAAGGAAACAGGAATCTTGATGCTGGCCGATGGGTGTGAGGCCGCCTTGCGATCACTCCCACCCGACACCAGCGACCGCGAAGCACAAACCACGGTGAAGCGCATCGTGGAAGCACGTTTAGCCGATGGACAGCTGCGTCAGAGCAGTCTGAGTCGTGCCGAGGTGGACCTGGTCATGCATGCGTTTGTACGCGTCTGGAGGCGCATGCGCCACCGCCGCATTCCCTATCCCATTCCGGCAAAACGCAGCTTCAGCGCCTAAGCGATCTCTAGGACCAAGGCAGGGAAGAGCGCACCCGAATGCGCTGACCGCTGAATGGATCGGAAAAGCTCAAACCGAGCGCATGAAGGTGAAGTCGCTCTGTGGGGGAACCCAGCCAAGATGCTGCATAGATCGGATCGCCGATGACGGGTAAACCAATCGCTGCCAAGTGCGCCCGCAATTGATGGGAACGACCTGTTCGAGGAGCGAGCCATAGGCGTGAGCGGGCCGATCCCAGCTGCGCGCAGCGCCACAAAGTCAAGCAGGAGCGTCCATCCCGGTGAGGCCCATAACGGGGTGGCTGGGCAGACAAACGCGCCAATGGCAAGCGCACCGCCCCTGAATGTGCGGTGGGATGACCACACACGTCGGCTGCATACAACTTGTGCACTTTCCGTTCGGCAAACAACCCTCCAAGCACTTTCAAGCTTTCTGGATCCCTGGCCAACAGCAGCAAACCGGACGTATCGCGATCAAGCCGATGGACGAGCCGCAGCTCCGGCCGAACAGCTTGTACGCGGGTAATCAAGGAATCGCTCTGGGCGTCGCCGAGACCGGGCTGGCTCAGCAGCCCGGAAGGCTTCTCCACAACCAAAAAACGTTGATGCCAGCAATGAACCTGAAGCCCTGCGAGGGTTCCTTCAAACGATTTCGACGCCTCAGACACCGCTCGTTTAGAGGCGACCACCACGGCGATGGCCCGGACGGCACCAATAGAGCAGGGCGAGCACGTTGAGAACGCCCAACACAATCGAGGCCACCCCCAACGCAATCGCTTGCTCTCCGCCCCCAAACGCAAGCAAGGAGAGGCGCACGATGCCGTAGGGCAGAGATCCAGCCAAGGCCATCGACAACGAGACGATGGCCAAAATCACTCCCCAGTGCCGCTCACCGAGCAAACCAGCAGAGGCCACAATCCCCACGATCGCCGCCGGCCAGGCAAGGGCGAACGCCACGCTGATGGTGGCGGCCTGAAGGCTGGGTGCTTGGAAAGCAACAAGACCAATCACCGGCAAAGCCAGTAAATTCCCGATTAGTCCAAGCCAGGTCATCAACCAATAGCCGGGCAACTTGGGACCCATCGAAGATCAGACCAGGAAGGGCCACCGTAAACACCGGCGTGTCAGTTCTCGTCATCCAGCAAGGTCTCGAGGGTTGCGAGAAGTAGGGCAATCGCTTCAGCCCTGGTTAAAGCGGCATCACTGACCTCATCCACCCAGCCCTGACAGAGCGTTTCAATTTCCTCAAACAACGGCCCAGCACTGCGCAGAGCTTCCATCACGGCTGCGGAGGAGGTTTCATCCCGTTCATCGCCATCCATCACCACATAACGACGCCCGTCCTCCCCCATATATGTGAGACGACCCTCTGCATCGATGTTGGGTCCGGTAATAGGCGTGATCGGTGCGTCCTCATCCATCGCCTAACCCCGTAACAGGAAGGCTCTTTGGAGCAGGCCGCCTCAGGCGATCCCCACAAAAGCCTCGAAACAACGCTTCCACCTCAGCCATCGGCAATCCCTGCACCAGCCTTGCCTCGATTTCATCGCGCCGCTGGGACTGGTGATACAACCGCAATTCCTGAAACGAACTCAACGACTGCTTCTCAATCTGGGCTAAGGCGTTGCCAATCTGATGATCAGGCAAGAGAGGCCCCTGCTGACAATGCTGCATCACGTGCGCTGACTCATGAGCCAGCACGGTCCACACCTGAGCGGGATCATCTTGAAGGTTGTTGGAACACAAGAGCAAGGCATTCCGTCCGGCATGAAAAGCACCTAAGAGTCCAGAGGGACAATCTTTTGCCACCAAGGTTTGGGTGCCTGCCCTTCGCAGAAGAGTGGAGTAGTTGCCGATGTCAGCCCACGACTGGGCATGCACTGGCGTTCCAAACGAGCTTGCCCCCATCAAAGGAGCCCCCATCACAACGACAGCGAACCATGAGGAACGAAGAATGGATTGCCACATCAACGGCCTAGCCGACGCCTGATCTCATTCAAGACACAGGAGAGACAAATGAGAATGCACGATTTTGGATCTACAGATTTGCGCCAGACCCAAAGTCCTGCAAACGCTCAGCGCTGGGTCAAGCGCTCAACGCTGGGAACCTTGTCGCGGAACGACTGCTCTCGATCCACGCGCGTATTCACACGCAGCGTGGAGTGAATCCTCGGCACCCCCTCCCCATGGAGGCGCTCATGACAGCGCTTGACGCAAGCAAACACAGCATCCCAATCCCCTTCAATCGCTGTTCCATTGGGCCCGAGCTCGTACTCCAGCCCCGACTCTTGAATCAGCTCATGACAGATCGCCACCCAAGGCGCCAGCGAACCTTCAAGGCCCACTGGCACAACACAGAGATCCACGCTCACGTTCATGACTTGAGCGCTCAATAGGTGGAGGAGTGGTCTCCGCCATCACGAAGACAGGCCTGCGGATAGCGAATCGTTCTCCAAGCACCGCAACTCGTTTGCACCTCTAAACCGATTCCACGCTGCTGAAGAGAGAGATCACGCCCCTGGCCCGAACACCAACTCTGGGCCGCTGCTTCAGCGGCATCAATCGATTCATAGGGAGCATCCAGCACCGGATGGGGACTGCCATCTAAAGCAATCAATCGGTATAAAGAACGAACAACTTTCGGCAATGTTCCAATCACGCATCTGTCACTAGTCTTCCACCTCTGTGCAACAACACCAGAGGGGAAGCTAGAAGACAACCGAAACGTCACGATCAGCTCATGACGAGCCACCCTGAACTCCAAGTTGCTCTTGAGCAGCTGATGCAGCGCGCCCCCTCGGCGCTATTCAAACGAGCTAGACGTCTATACCTCGATAAATACCCCCTGGACGGTCGTGATTGCAGCAGTGCGTTGCGCTTGTTTGTGGCGGAAGAGCGGGTCGAAGAATGGGTCGAACCAGACCCAGGGGCAGCAGCCTCAGGACAAATTGCGGTCGTATCGACTCAACCAACCCGTCTGTCTCTGGTGCACTGGCAACAGAGCGAGCCGGCATCAGAACAGATGTGCTCCGACTATCTCCAACACACCTGGGGGCTTGATCCCTCCTGCTTCAAAGCGATCAACGAGCCCTGGTTCAGAAATGGGGGACATCAGATGCAAGCACAAGCCCCTGATGGATTGATCTTGACCCGGCGATCTGCTTTCACAGCAGAGAGCAGTGCTACTGCTCCCAATCAGCAAGCACTGGGTGCTCAGTAACAATGTCAAGGGTTGAAAACAAAGGAAATCCTGTAGGCCGAAAGATCGAGCTTCGGCCACCGCTAACCCGGAGTTAAGCCTTGATGAGACCGCTATGAGAGCCCCAGTTGCTGAACGCTATGTGCTGCGTCAAAACTGCACCGGCAGCTACTTGAGCCTGAATCATCAAACCCAATCGATTGAAGGGGTCTCGAGCGTTGAAGCCGCCTGGAATTTTCACAGCCACGAAGGGGCTGTGAACCATGCCTTGCTGATTGGCCAGACCCATGGCGAGACCCCTGACGTGATCAAACTCGCTTAGAGCTCGTCTTCTACGTCGGTTTTGATCGAGCAATCGCTCAGCGGATAACTCACACACAGCAAGGAAAATCCCTTCGACATCTGGTCGTCATCTAGGAAGCTTTGGTCAGCCTGATCAACGCTTCCGTTGAGAATTTTTCCCGCGCATGTGCTGCACGCACCAGCACGACAGGAATAGGCAAGGTCAATACCTTGCTCTTCCGCTGCGTCAAGGATGTATTGATCATCGGCACAGCTAAAGCTGGATCCACCCTCGATGCTGATCGTGAAAGAAGCCATGTCTCAATAACAGATCAGCTTCTTATTAACGAGGTTTATGGGCGCGGTCTTGGATCGTCAGAGATCCCAAACCCTGCGCCTCGCGCATCAACCTGGAATATCAGCCTGGAATGAAGTGCCTGAGCCGCCTGGACTCAGGAGCCATTTGCTGTTGAAGATCAGCGGCACTGGCATTGGTTTGCTCCCGTTGTTGAGCCTGAAAAACGTCGTCTTCGGTGATCGTGAGACCACGTGATTGGGCAAGAGTGATCAACTCCTCCAACGGCAAGGGCTGGGCAAGTTGCTCTGCCAAAGCCGGATCGTCATGACGCGCGCCAAGCAATAGATCGAGATCTTTCAGCGACATGGCCCAAGGGCAACTGAAATTGATCTACACCAGCACCCCACCCTTTCAGCGTTCAACCCGCAACAACCTGACACCGATTAAGCCTCTGCTGGCCTGAAGTCAGCAATCATGTTCAGACAAGAACCAAGCCTTCTCACCGACCATGGGTTCCCGATGGCGTGTCATCGAAGCGGTGGCCCTACCAATGCTCACCCTGTTATTCCTAGGGCTCTGGCAGGGATACCGTCATCACACCGATGCCATACGTGCGCTCCGACTTCAACTCCACGAGCTCGAACAACAACAAACCGAGGGGAACACCTACAACCTGATGGAGGAACAGCTGGAGTTCCTGCAACGCCGCCAAGAATCCCTCGAAACACAAATAGGTGACATGAGGCGAGCCCAGCAGCGCTGGCGCACGCAAGAGAGACAACGCATTCAGCGCACAGAGCCAGAGCCGACAACGAGACCATCGCTGGACTTAATCCCTATCCCTTAACGGCATCCCCACTGGCATTGGGAAGGATGAAACGCTGAAGCAGCACAAACATCACCAACACCGGAAGGATCGACACCACGGAGCCGGCCGCAACAATCCGCCAATCAAGGGAAAAGCTGCTGGCCAATTGCTGCAGTCCGAGCGGCAAGGTAAACAGACCTGGATCATCCAGGATCACCAAGGGCCAGAGGAAGTCACTCCAGGTGCCGATAAACACGAACATCGCCAGGGTGATCAGATCAGCCTTAGCGGCGGGAATCATCACGTTCCACCATTCGCCAAGCTTGCTGCAACCATCAATACGTGCAGCCTCTTCGAGCTCAACGGGTACACCAAGAAAGCTTTGACGTAAGAGGTACAACCCAAAGGCAGTTGCCGCCTGAGGGATCACTAAAGCCATCAGGGTGTTGCGCAAGCCAAGCTGAACCATCAGTAAGTACAACGGAATCATCACCACCTGGAATGGGATTAGAATCGTTGCCACCACGAGGGCCAAGACAAGTCCACGACCAAAAAAGCGCATACGCGCCAGTGGGTAAGCCGCCAGGGAGCAGAACAGAAGATTCGCCACCACCGCAAGGAAGCTGACAACTGAGCTGTTGAAGATGTAGGTCCAAAGCGGGTTATCACGAAACAGCCGCCCGTAGGCATCAAGGCTGGGCTGGGTCGGAAAGAGCGAAGGAGGACTCGTGAAGATGTCCTCCGCAGGGCCTTTCAACGACGTGCTTACCAGCCACAGAAGAGGAACCAGCACGGCAAGTGCCAACAAAATCAACAGCAACAGCTGCAGCAGGGGAGCCGGACGCAGGGTGGATTTGAGTGACATGGAGCCCTAATTAATGAACAGGGCTTGAATCCAGCTCAGCCATATCCCTTTGGGGATGAATGGTGGGTCCTGCTGTTCCTGCAACAAGACGGTTCAGAGCATTCACAAAGGCCTCAGCGGCAGCCACCACCACATCCGTATGCGCGGAATGCCCGGAATAGAGCTGGCCGTCTCGACGCAGACGAATGGTGACATCACCCATGGCATCAATGCCTTCGGTGACCGACTTCACCGAAAACTCCACCAATTCATTGGGCTCACCGGCCAGTTGGTTAAGGGAACGGCAAACAGCATCCACCGGTCCAGTGCCAACCGAGGCTGCGGTTTGCTCCTGGCCGTTCTCATCGGCGAGGGTCACCGTGGCTGTTGGCTGAAGACTGCTGCCACAGCTCACTTGCACCAGCTTGAGCTGGTATTTGGCATCCGGTTGTTGCACCTGAACGCTGACGATCGATTCGAGATCGCGGTCGGTAATTTCCCGCTTGCGATCAGCAAGATCCTTGAAGCGGGCAAAGGCATCATCAAGATCCTCACGGCTGAGGTCGTAGCCGAGCTCTTCGAGACGAGCCCGAACAGCGCTGCGGCCGCTGAGCTTGCCCAAGGAAATCCGATTGTCGGTGAGCCCAACGGTGCGCGCATCAACGATTTCGTAGGTGAGCCGGTTTTTCAGCACGCCGTCTTGATGGATACCCGATTCATGCGCGAAGGCATTGGCACCCACAATCGCCTTATTGGGCTGCACCACCATTCCGGTGAGATTGGAGACCAGGCGCGAGGTTTTGGTGATTTCCTCCGTGCGGACTGCGGTGAGCGGAGTTGGTGAATCCTCCTCTCGTCCAAAGAAGGGGTTGAAATAACGACGGCGCACATGCATCGCCATCACCAGCTCTTCCAGAGCGGCATTACCGGCGCGTTCGCCGATGCCATTCACGGTGCACTCCAGCTGACGCGCCCCCGATTTCACGGCCTCAAGGAAATTGGCCACTGCCAGCCCGAGATCGTTGTGGCCATGCACGGAAATCACCGCGTCATCGATATTGGGCACATGCAGATTGATGCCCGCAATCAAACTCCCAAATTCAGAGGGTGTGGTGTAGCCAACCGTGTCTGGAATGTTCACGGTGCTGGCACCAGCAGCGATGGCCGCTTCGATCACTTCGTACAAAAACTCAGGATCGCTGCGTCCGGCGTCTTCACAGGAGAATTCAACGTCGTCAACAAAGGAGCGGGCATACGCCACCATCTCTGGAACGATGCCGAGCACATCTTTACGGCTCTTGCGCAGCTTGTGTTCGAGGTGAATGTCGCTGGTGGCAATAAAGGTATGGATCCGTCGGTTTGGGGCCGGTGCCACGGCATCAGCGCAGGCCTTGATATCCCCACGGGAGGCGCGGGCCAAACCACAGATGATCGGGCCGTTCTCACCACCAACCTGCTGGGCAATGCGCTGCACAGCAGCGAAGTCACCATGGCTCGCAAACGGGAAGCCAGCCTCGATCACATCCACGCCAAGACGGGCCAGTTGCTGCGCTATCGCCAACTTCTCCTCAAGGTTGAGGCTGGCACCGGGGGATTGTTCACCATCTCTAAGAGTGGTGTCGAAGATCAATACGCGGCCTGGATCCTTGGCCATGGCTAAAGCCTCGAAGGGTTTTAGTCGGAATGACTATGAGTTACGCCATCTTAATCGAGGCGGGCGTTACGAGCCGGCGGCTTTAGGGAGAAATACCGGTACATTCACATCATTGATCAAGTAGGTGAGCGTTGGCCCAAGGAGCACTAGCCCTTGTTCTCCATGCGCACCTTCCCTATGTGCGGGCTAGCGAAGCGAATTCGCTGGAAGAAGACTGGTTTTTTCAAGCATTAATCGAGTGCTATCTCCCCTTGGTGGAGATGCTGGAGTCGGCTGCAGGCGATCCAAAACAGCACGCACGACTCACGATGGGGATCTCCCCAACCCTGTTGTCGCTGCTCGCAGACAGCACACTCCACGAACGCTTCCCAAACTGGGTTCAAGCGCGCTTGCAGCTGCTGCAACATGCACCCAGCGATCGCAAAGCCGCTGCACTGCATCTACAGAGTTGCTTTGAGCGCTACCTGCTCAGCTGGCAGAACAGCAACGGCGATCTGATCGGACGCTTTAGCGCCCTGCAACAACAAGGGGTGCTCGACCTGCTCACCTGCGGCGCCACCCACGGCTACTTGCCACTGCTGCGGGAACACCCGGAAGCGGTTCGAGCACAATTGCGCACCGCTGTTCGAGAACACCACCGGCTGATCGGCCAGCAACCTCTCGGGATCTGGCTACCGGAATGCGCCTACTACGAAGGCCTTGATGTATGGATGCGCGATGCCGGCTTGCGCTACGCGGTGCTGGATGGCCATGGTTTGCTCCACGCCAAACCACGGCCCAGATATGGGGTGTATGCCCCGATTAGCAGCCGCAATGGTGTGGCCTTTTTCGGGCGCGACAGCGATGCCACCCTGCCGGTCTGGTCCGCGCGAGATGGCTACCCCGGGGACCCTGCCTACCGGGAATTCCATAGGGATCTGGGCTGGGATGTCCCTCAAGAGCAAATCGAAGCCTTCGGACTGCCGACCCAAAGACCGCTGGGCCTTAAGTTGCATCGCGTCAGCGACCAACGCGCTCCGCTCGATGCCAAGCAGCCCTACGAACCAGAGCTTGCTCAAGCACGCACTAAGGACCACGCCAAGCACTACCTCGAGGGACGGCGTCTCCAACTCGAAGCCCTAGAAGAGCGCATGGAGACAGCACCTTTATTGGTGGCTCCATTCGACGCCGAACTGTTTGGCCACTGGTGGTTTGAGGGTCCATCATTTTTAGCTGAGCTGTTCCGGCAAGGACCAGAGCAACAGGTGAAATTCACCACCCTGCGCGGCGTCCTCAGCCAAACTCCCAGTCTGCAAATCTGCGATCCCTCCCCCTCCAGCTGGGGACAAGGGGGCTTTCATGATTATTGGCTCAACGACAGCAACGCCTGGATCATTCCGGAATGGAGCCGCGCCGGCAGAGCCATGAAAGAACGCTGCAGCCGCGGGGTTGGCAGTGAGCAAGGGCTACGCATGCTCCATCAAGCCGGCCGCGAACTGCTGCTTTCTCAATCATCGGACTGGAGTTTCATCCTGCGCGCAGGCACCACCACCGGACTGGCCAAAGAACGAATCGAGCGGCACCTGGAACGGTTCTGGACCTTGATGGCCTGCATCGATGGCCAGGACAGGATGAGTGAAGCGTGGCTGAATGACGTTGAGGCAGAAGATTCTTTATTCCCCTTGATTCAGCCTGCTGATTGGGCACAAGTGGAAATCAAGAACTAGGCAAAAGGATCACGACGACTTCGGAGGAGCCCCAAGCACCAACCCTCTCCTGACATCCCAAGGCGAGATCGAAAAGAGACGCAGCATCACACCCATCAGCCGCGGAAGCGGCAGCGTATTGGTGAGAAAACCAATCCACTCCTCTTGAGGCAGTTGAAAAAAACTTGTGAAGTGCCGGCGCAATAGCTGCTCATCGAAGCCCATCAAGCGGCCCAATCCAAACTGAAACAAGCGGTGACGGAGCACCATCTCCCAGGGCCAAAGTGTTTGCCAACCAAGACGGGCCAAAGCTGCGGAGCCAAGACTGGGTTGTTGCTTGAGTGCCGCGGCCAGGGCCTCGGCTAAGCCAGGACCACGACGCAGTAAGGCACCAAGCATATAGCCCGAGGCGGGATGCACCATGCTCGCTGCACCACCAAAGGCCAACAACGGTTGATTGAAATCCGGCAGCGGCAAATTCATTGGGAACAAGCAATGCTCCTCTTCCAACACCTCAGTGATTGCCACATCAGCGTTAGCTAAGCGTTGCTCTAAGCGCTGCTTCAACACAGCCTCAGGCACAGCAGGTGCCAAAGCCAACGACGTTTCTTCTACAAAAAACACCCCCTCTCCAAAATCCATCGCATACAAAAAGGTGGGGGGTTCGTTGCGTTGCTCCGCGGTGAGGTGATCACAGCGAAAATCCATCAACACAAAGCGGCCCGGCTCCACCGGGGGATTGCTGAAGCGACCCACCACGCCGTAGGCAGCCTGACCAGCCACTGGGCCCTGATCAGGCCGACGAATGTGGGGACTGCGATGCCCTGAAGCATCGATGACCACCCGAGCCAGGCGCTGATCCCCCGACGCGCAATGCACGCTTGTGCAATCACCCTGCAAGGAGATGCGTTCAACACTGTCTTGATGCCAGGTCATTCCCTGGCCATGTACAAGCCAATACTGCTGCAGCTTTTGGCGATCAAACAGCCCGTAATCCAGCCCATGGGGCGTGGGTTGATCGTCTAGGTCAGTGCCACCAGCACCATAAAAACTCACCGTGTTGCTCCACCGGTGCTCGAGCAGATCTTCAAGGCCCAATGGCTCAAGCTCCTTCGCCCAAATCCCATAGGTGTTCGGCCAAGGTGTCTCAACCGGATTCGGTGCAATCCCTTCCACCATCACCCCGCGCCGATGCAATTCGGAGGCGATACAGAGGGCGGCAGGACCGCCCCCAATCACCAAAACATCCGCACAATCAGCCAAGGTCAGTCCTCAGCTGATGGTTCAGAGGACTCCTCTGATGCGGAGGGCTGCTCAGCAACGACGTCAGCTGCGCTGTTGGGATCGGCTTCATCGGAGGGTTCGGATTCGTTGTCGTCATCCGTTTCGGCCTCAGGTGGAACCAAAACCACATCGGCTAAACGGTCGCCCTTATCCAATCGCTGCAAACGAACTCCAGTTGCTGCGCGGGATTGCTGGGGAATGGCATCAGCGCCAGTACGCACAATCACTCCCTTTTCACTCACCAGCAGCAACTCTTCTCCGGCCCCCAGCACCCTTAAACCAACCAGCTCATCGGCATCGGTGCGGAACTTCATTGCGCGCAACCCCATGCCCGCCCGCTTCTGCAAACGGAACTGGGTCACTGGCACCCGTTTGCCAAGACCAGAGGCGGAAGCCACCAGCACCCAAGGTCCTTCCACCGCAGTGGTTTCGCCCCCATCACTGCCTTCATCACCCTCATCTGCACTTGCAGCAATTTGATCCGCCAACTCCGCAGGCAGCACGTCCATGCTCACCAAGCTGTCGCCTGCGCGCAGATTCATCGAGCGCACACCTCGGGCCGTTCGGCCCAAGGGCCGCAACTCGTTATCACTGAGCCGGAAGTGAATCGTCATTCCGGCCCGTGAGCCGATCAGGACGCTATCTCCCGGCACTGCAAGCCGCACCCAAGTCAGGGCATCACCCTCTTCCAAGCCAATGGCTATCAAACCGTTGGAGCGGATGTTGCTAAAGGCCGAAAGCCGGGTTCGCTTGATGTATCCACCGGTCGTGAGCATCAACAGATCGGTGTCGTCGTTGAATTCCGACACGGCCAACAACGATGTGATCGCCTCTTCACGAGGGATCGGCAGCAGCTGCACGATTGGTGTGCCCTTAGCGGTGCGGCTGCACTGGGGCACTCGATAGGTAGGAACGGCATACGACACACCTCGATCGCTGAATAGCAACAAGGTGTCGTGGTCGTTGCAACCAATAAACAGCTTGACCGCTTCTTCTCCTTGACTGCGCGTGCCTGCCTTGCCTCGAGTGCCACGACTCGTCGCTTCAAATTCACTCACCGGCATCCGCTTGAGATAACCGGTTTCCGTAAGAAGCACGACGGATCGCTCATTGGCGATCAGATCAATGTCTTCCAGACCACCGGCAAGATCAAGAATCTCGGTGCGACGAGGAACGGCATGGCGATCACGCAGCTGCCCCAGCTCATCTTCAATGATTCCAAACACCCGCTCCCTGCGGCCAAGGATGTCCTTGTAGTCGGCGATCTTGGTGACCAGATCCTCATGCTCAAGGCGGATTTTGTCCGCCTCTAGGGCTGTAAGGCGCCGAAGCTGCATCTGCAAAATGGCGTCTGCCTGCAAAGAGGAAAGGCCATGGCGCTCCTGCAGCTGTGTGCGTGCTGTAGCGGCATCGGGCGCAGCACGAATCAGGGCAATGATTGGATCGAGTTGATCCAGGGCCAGCAGCAAGCCCAACAGGATGTGATCGCGCTCTTCAGCCTTCCGTAGTAGGTATCGCGTGCGGCGTTCAATCGTCTCAACTCTGAACTCGAGGAACACCTCGAGCATCTTGCGCAACGTGAGCAAGATCGGCTCACTGTTGACCAACGCCAGCATGTGGGCGCTGAAATTGCTTTGAAGCGGAGTGAGTTTGTAGAGGTTGTTGAGCACCACCTGCGGGTAGGCGTCTCGGCGCAGCTCCACCACAACGCGCATGCCATCGCGATCGCTCTCATCGCGAATGTCTGAAATGCCCTCCAGCTTCTTGTCGTTCACCATCTCGGCGATGCGTTCAATCATCGCCGCCTTATTGGTTTGATAAGGCAGGGCCGTGATGATCACCGCATCTCGGTCCGGGCGACCGGGAGCCTCGATCGTTTCGATCCCAGCAACCCCTCGCATCGTCACCGAACCACGTCCGGTGAGATAGGTCTCACGAATTCCAGTGCGACCCAAAATTTGACCACCGGTGGGGAAGTCAGGGCCTGGGATCAGAGCCATCAGCTCCTGATCGGTGATCTCAGGGTTGCTGATCAAAGCCAACAATCCCGTAATCAGCTCTCCAAGGTTGTGTGGAGGAATGTTGGTGGCCATACCCACCGCAATCCCAGCTGATCCATTGAGGAGGAGCTGGGGAATGCGCGATGGCAGAACGGTGGGTTCTTGCTGCGACCCGTCGAAGTTGTCGGCGAAGTCAACCGTTTCAGCCTCGATATCTTCGAGGAGGCTGTCGGTGGTTAAAGCCTGCAGTCGCGATTCGGTGTACCGCATGGCAGCGGGAGGGTCGTTGTCGACCGAGCCGAAATTGCCATGCCCATCGATCAACGGCATGGACATCGAGAAATCCTGGGCCATGCGCACCAGGGCGTCGTAGACGGCCGTATCACCATGGGGGTGGTACTTACCAAGCACCTCACCCACCACACGAGCGCACTTTCGGTAGGGCCGATCACTGGTCAGCCCGAGCTCGTACATGGCATACAAAATGCGCCGGTGCACAGGCTTGAGTCCATCTCGAGCGTCGGGCAGCGCACGCCCAACGATCACGCTCATCGCGTACTCCAGATAGGAGCGCGACATTTCGTTGCGCAAATCTGTCTGGATGATCCGATCGTCGGATTCGCCGGGACCGCCGCTGCCGGGTCCCACTGGATCCGCCATACAAGACCTATTTGCCTTAATTCATCTTATCGCGAGAACGAGCAACGAAAACGTCAGCTTTTGCTGCGTCTTCAAAACGGCACGTGACAACGCCCTTAAGCTTGCGCAACCCGCATCGTGCTGCTGAAGCCATGGAAACCGATCCGATCAATCCGGCGTCCTCTGACTCCAGTCCTTCGATGGAGATCAAAAGTACCGACCCGATCGAATCAGTAGACCCAGCAGCCGACTCAGCAGCGTCTGATTCAGCAGCAGCCGAACTCGAAGCAGACAAACCCGACACTGCAGCGACCCCAATCGCACCAGAGCCGGAGAAGACTCAAGAGCCTGTCGTCGCATCCATCCCAACGCCCGCAGCATCCGAAGCAATCGCTGAGCGCATCCAGGTGGCAGCAACAACCTCATCCAGTGCTGACGACAACTCCAGCGAAGGTGGGGAATGGGATCTGCTCAGCTCCAAAGTTCAGCAGTGGTGGGATGACAACAACCTCGTTGACCTCTGGCAACGCTCCCGCAGGCCCCTGTTCCTGATTGTTGGCCTGATTGGATTGACCCTGCTGATCAGGATTTACAGCGGAATCTTGGCGGCGATTGGCAGCATTCCTCTCGCTCCAAGATTGTTTGAACTGGTTGGCCTGGGTTGGGTGATCTGGTTCTCCGTGACCAAGCTGATTCGCAGCGAAGAGAGAAAAGCTCTACTCGCAAACGTGGGAGGCATTTGGTCTGCTTTTAGGGGCTCGGTTCGTCCCTGATCACTGCAACCCACTGCATGACCGGTTGGTAGTTTGTACTGATCTTTAAGTACGACTAGCGGTGGACATTCAGCTCGGACGCTCCAAAGTTGTTCGCCGGGCCTATGGCATCGATGAGATCGCCCTGGTGCCAGGGGGTCGCACGGTAGATCCGGAGGTCACCAACACCAGCTGGTCCCTGGGTGGAATCGAGCGAGAAATCCCGATCATTGCCAGCGCGATGGACGGGGTGGTGGATGTGGGAATGGCGGTACGGCTCTCGCAGCTCGGAGCTCTTGGTGTCTTGAATCTGGAGGGAATCCAGACCCGTTACGAAGACCCCACCGAGGCCTTAGATCGCATCACATCCGTCGGCAAGGACGAATTTGTGCCGTTGATGCAAGAGATCTACAGCCAACCCGTTCAAGAAAGCCTGATTCGCAAGCGGATTGAAGCGATTAAATCCCAGGGCGGAATTGCAGCTGTAAGCGGAACACCAGTGGCGGCGCTGCGCTTTGGCAAGGCGATTGCAGAGGCGGGGGCCGATCTGTTTTTTGTGCAAGCGACCGTGGTTTCCACCAACCACATCGGCCCTGAAGGACAAGAGACCCTCAATTTGGAAACGCTTTGCCGCGACATGGGTGTGCCCGTGGTGATCGGCAATTGCGTCACCTATGAAGTCGCCCTGCAACTCATGCGTGCTGGTGCTGCAGGCGTCATGGTGGGGATTGGTCCTGGTGCAGCCTGCACCTCCCGTGGGGTGCTTGGCGTCGGCATTCCCCAAGCCACCGCAGTGGCCGATTGCGCCGCTGCACGTGCTGACTACGAGAAGGAAAGCGGTCGCTACGTCCCGATCGTGGCTGATGGAGGCATCGTCACCGGTGGGGACATCTGCAAGTGCATCGCCTGTGGTGCTGATGCCGTGATGATTGGATCTCCCATCGCCCGCTCAGACGAGGCACCAGGCCGTGGATTCCACTGGGGAATGGCCACTCCAAGCCCAGTGCTTCCGCGCGGCACTCGAATCAATGTTGGCAGCACTGGCAGCCTCGAACGCATCTTGCGAGGTCCAGCCAAACTCGATGATGGAACCCACAACTTGCTCGGTTGCCTGAAGACCTCAATGGGAACGCTTGGGGCACGCACTATTAAGGAAATGCAGCAGGTGGAAGTGGTGGTGGCGCCATCCCTGCTTACAGAAGGGAAGGTGTATCAGAAAGCCCAGCAGTTAGGAATGGGCAAATAAGCCTTAATCTCAGGGCGTGCGGGCTTCGGCCCACACACTCCTCACACCCCCCGGCCCGACGCGTTCGGGCTTTCTGTCTTCACCTGACGGTGCTTGGTCTCAACTCGAAACCGTCACAGTTCTGTAGAGCCCCCAAAGATTCTGAGAATTCTTGGGAAGTGGTTGCTAAATTCACTCGATAACGACGACAAATGGAATGTCCAGCGCTACGGCTGTAACCGACGCATCCTTTGAACAGGATGTCCTTCAAAGTGACGTTCCGGTCTTAGTTGACTTCTGGGCTCCCTGGTGTGGCCCTTGCCGCATGGTGGCTCCGATTGTTGACGAGATCTCCAAGGAATTCGAAGGCAAGATCAAAGTCTTCAAGCTCAATACCGACGAGAACCCAAACGTCGCCAGCCAGTACGGGATTCGTAGCATCCCCACTTTGATGGTGTTCAAGGGCGGCCAGAAAGTTGACACCGTCGTTGGTGCCGTTCCCAAGGCCACTCTCTCCGGCACGATTTCGAAGCATCTCTGAGGCCTAGCTGGTCTTCGCCATTCGCCACGACACTGATTCCCATGTCTCGTTCAGTTCAGACCATTGGACTGATCGATTACGGCATGGGAAATCTTTTTTCTGTTCAAACATGCTTTAAGCGCTTGGGGAGTTCCCTCAAGGCTGTGCAGCATCCGGATGATTTAGAAGGTTGTCAGGCCTTGATCCTTCCTGGTGTAGGCGCGTTCGATCCCGCCATGGATCGCTTAGAAGCCACAGGGCTGATCCCTGAATTGCTCGCCTGGGACAAAGCCGATCGCCCGCTCCTAGGGATCTGCCTGGGATTGCAGCTGTTGTTTGAGTCCAGCGAAGAAGGCCAACGCAAGGGGCTTGGCTTGCTGGCTGGACAGGTGAAAGCGCTTCCTAGGGATCAGGGAGAACGCATCCCTCACATGGGCTGGGGAAGGCTGCAGATTGATCGCCCTTCCCCCCTACTACCGGATCCTTCCAGCTCGGAATGGATGTATTTCGTGCATTCATTTGCTGCAGAGCCCCAGGCAGCACAGGATCGAGCGGCAAGCGTTGAATTCGGCTCCGGCCATGCCACCGCAGCGGTTTGGCGCAAACGGCTGGGAGCCTGTCAATTTCACCCTGAGAAATCGGCGCTCACAGGCCAGCGTTTGCTGTCGCGATGGCTGGAATGGTTGCAGCAGGGCGCTCCGTTGATGCCGTGAGCGGCCTGCTGCGTCTCAGCGGAGGTCGTCGCCTACGCAGTCCTGTTGGGACCAGCACCAGGCCCACCACAGCCCGTGTCCGCGAAGCGGTCATGAACATGCTCGCCTCAGAGCTACAGGACGCCTCCTGGCTCGACCTATGCAGTGGCAGCGGCGTGATGGGTTGCGAAGCGATCGAACGCGGCGTGAGCAGGGTGTGGGCCGTGGAAAAGGATCCCAAAACAGCGTCCGTCTGCCGAGAGAATCTGATGCTGATCGCCGGAGGACGATCACCCTCTCCAGCCATTGAAGTCATCCGTCGAGATTTGGTGAGCTGGCTCCAAATGGGCCGTCCAAGCTCCTTACCCACCTTCGATGTCGTCTATTTCGATCCTCCCTATGGATCAAACCTTTATGAACCCACCTTGCTGGGACTCCTTGAGGGCCACTGGGTTAGCAGCCAAGGAGTAGTGATTTGTGAACATGCTCGCCATAAAAAATTGACCCCACCATCGCCCTGGACGCTGGTGGATCAACGACGGTACGGAACGAGCGCCCTTTTGCTGCTCAGCCCCCCAGAGCACTACCCCGGCGGTACTGATTCCAAGCGGCAACAAACAACCCCATGAGGGTGATCGGAATCAAACCCAAAACAATGCCGCAAAGAAGGGGTTCGATCATGTCGTCGCGCCCAATGAAAAGATTGAGCACAATTGTTCCATGGCCAGGTCTCTTCTGTGACGGCACCGTCATCAACTGCTGCAGCAATTCCTGAGCGGAGTCGAGGTCTCATTGCGGCCCTCACCGTTTTTGCGGCGATGGCTTGCATCGTTTTGTTGGTATGGATGTTGGGCAACACACGCCAAGATCCCTACACCAAAGCAACGCTTGTCCTTGAAGGATCAGAGCAACACGGTGGTCAGATCTTCCGCATCAATTGCGCCGGCTGCCACGGCATCGCAGGCCAGGGCCTGGTGGGGCCGAGCTTGAAAGGAGTAAGCGACCGGCGCAAGAACATGGAGATCATTCACCAGATTGTGAGTGGTGAGACACCGCCGATGCCCCGCTTTGAAATCGAGCCACAAAACATGGCTGATCTGCTCTCCTATCTCAAAACGCTGTCTTGACATTGGCCGTGGTGCTGGTCGAGCCAGCAGGACCTCTCAACGTCGGCAGCGTGGCTCGATTGTGTGCCAATTACAACATTCAAGATCTCAGGCTCGTGGCACCCCGGTGTGATCCAGCTGATCCCGAAGCCGTGCGCATGGCCGTCCACGGTGATGCCGTTCTCCAAGACGCCACCATTTTTCCCTCGTTGCTCGAGGCCGTCGCTGATTGTCAGCAGGTGGTGGCCAGTTGCGGGCGGATCGATCACGGCGAGATCCCCCTGCAATCGCCTGAGGAAATCGCACCCTGGATTCAAGCGGGCAGGTCGCAAGGCCTGCGCTCGGCGCTGGTGTTTGGCCGTGAGGATCGCGGGCTCACCAATGACGAACTCCTGATCAGCCATCGGGTTTTCAAGTTGCACACCGGAGATCTATACCCATCGCTCAACCTCTCTCATGCCGTAGCTGTGGTTCTGCATGAGCTGGAGCGAGAACGGCGCTTGCAGGCAGCACCTGAGGCGCCAGTGAGCGAGATCCCCGCCAGCGCTCCTGAGCTGGATGGCTGCCTGCGCGATGCGGAAGAGCTTCTGCTCGAGGTGGGCTTCCTCCTGGAGCACACCGCAAGGGCGCGGATGGCGAAGGTGAAAGGGCTCGTGCAACGGGCCCTGATTCGCAGCGATGAAGTGGCCCTCTTGCGCGGCATGGTGCGTCAATTGCGTTGGGCAGCGAGGCGCAACCGCCCGTAACCTCAGGCTCTCCTGCACCCCCCCCCTTGGCCTCCAGTCGTTCCAGTCAACAGCCCCCAGGTTGGGGAGGTCCCCTGAGGTTGCTGCTGCGCCTGGTGCTCATGGGGGTGGGTCTAGGCGTGATCACAGGCTCTGCCCTGAAGCTGGCTGGTCCTGCTGTCCAGCGCGGAGATCTCTCCCTTCCCAGCTGGCTCACACCCAAGGTCACGCCAGCCAAAGACGTGCAAGGGGATGCAGAGACCGCCGTCATCAATCCACCGAGCAGCACCGACACGCTTGGGCGATTCGAAACCAAACAGGAACTCACCGCCTTAAGCAAACGCTGGGAAGCACTAGCAGCCCAGGATCCGGACCTTCAGGTCAGTGGCTTCATGCTGGCGCTCGATGATGGCCGCTACGCCCAGCTCAATCCAGACACGGCATTGCCAGCCGCAAGCGCGATCAAAACACCGATCTTGCTCGTAGCCCTTGAGGAAATCGATGCTGGAAGGCTGAGCTGGAATGAACCGCTCACCCTCAACAAAACGGTGGTGGGAGGCGGCGCCGGCTGGATGGCCAGCAAGCCACTGGGGACCCGTTTCCCCACCTATGAGGTGGCCACAGAGATGATTCGCGTCAGCGACAACACAGCAACCAATCTGCTGATTGAACGGGTAGGCGGGCAGGTGGATCTCAACGCCCGCTTCAACAGCCTGGGACTGAGTGCCACCAAGGTGAACAACTGGCTTCCAGACTTAAAGGGCACCAACACAACCAGCGCCCGTGATTTAGCCAGGGCGATCGCCCTCGTGGATACCGGGGAAGTGCTCTCGATTCGCGGCCGCGATTTATTCCGCGAAGTCATGGGCACCTCCGTCACGAATCGGCTCCTGCCCGGTGGACTGCTCAAGGGCCTTGGCGGCTCCCAGGGCAAACCCGATGACAGCCTGATGATTAAGGGCTATCGCGTGTTCAACAAAACCGGCGACATCGGGATCGCTTACGCCGATGCCGGCCTCATCGAACTCCCCGATGGTCGCCGTGCCGTTGCTGCCTTTGTCGTGAAAGGTCCGTTCAATGATCCTCGCTCCACAGAGCTGATCCGCAACATGGCTGCCGCCATGGCACCGGTGCTCAAGCCCAAGCCAGCGCCTCCACATCAACGCTGATTCCTGTTTTCACCATGCGTCATTCTTCGCTGCTGGCCCTTGCGGCCTTCTGCCTCATCACCATCCCTGGAGTGCCATCCAGAGCGGACAGCAAAGACGTCAGTTCATTCGAACGTCAGCAGGAGGTGCGTCCACTGCCAGGCCAATTGGATGAGCTGCTGCTACTCAACGACAACAACCCCGAACTGATCACCGGTGAAGGGATATTGCTGTCCACCTTCCCAACAAACCAAGGCCTCAATCTTGCCTTTGACGGTCGGTTTGATCTGTTCAGCCACCACGTTTATGCGGGCAAACCCGAGGAGCTCGCCTCCACCCTCTGGCTGGCAGTGCTGGCACAACCGGTAGGAACGGAACCCGTCACGCTCGACGTGATTGGCGGGAGCACCTCGCTGTCTCAGGGGACTAAGCCAGGGCAAACAGCCGCCCCGTTCCTTCCTCTGCCCTCCCTGATGGCGGAAACCACCACTCCGATCGCCTCTGGACCGGGAAGTCGGGTAGCTGGGGACTTGCTTCGAGGCGATCAGGCTCCTGAGCTTCCCAAGCAAATCAAGATTGCTCCTGGAGACGCCAGTGCGTTGCTGGTCCTTCCGATCCCCGTCGCAGGACTTGACCCACTGCTCAACGGCAGAAACCTACAGCTCAGACTTAAGAGTTCTGCACCGGTGTATCTCGCCACCGTGGCGGCCTACGGCAACAACGATTCGCCACCCAGCAATCAACGCTGGAAAGCGTTGCTCAGCGCCGGGACGCGCAGCCCAAAAGAGCATCAGCCCACGCCACGGGGCAGCAAGGGTCGAATGATCTACTCGAGGGTGAGCGGCGTCCAGATCGGCAGCACCTGGACGGGCACTTTGGCTGATCCAGGCTCCAACGCCCTGAATATCAATGAAGCACCGATCTCATGGCCGATCAGCAGCCTGGAGCGGGGAGACCTGGGCACCGCTCAAGTGCAAACAGCTGAACTCAAAACATTTGACAAAGGAACGGCCTGGGCCGCCCACGGCAATTACGGCGTGGAATACGACCTCACCCTTCCATTGCATAACCCTGACCGCTCCACACGAACGGTGGCGCTCGCGCTTGAATCCCCCGACAAACGGGGTAGCAGCAACGACAAATTGCAATTCAAACCTGGCAACAGCGGACCGGTCATGTTTCGTGGCCCCATTGAGGTCACAGGCCTCGATGGGGCCAATGGAAGGGCGATGGGGAGGCGTCGCTTTCACCTTGTGTTGCGACGTGGGCAGCAAGGACCACAGCTAGGAACGGTGTCCCTAGCGCCTGGAGAGAGCCGAAAGGTACGCGTACGCCTGGTTTATCCCGCTGATGCCACACCACCGCAGGTGCTCACCGTGCTGCCTGTGAAACAATCCAATTCATCAACCGACGTTCACCCGTGAGTTCACCGCGCAAGCGCAGAGTCTTTCCCTTCACCGCCGTCATCGGCCAGGAAGAGATGAAGTTGGCGCTGCTGCTCAACGTGATCGACCCGCGCATCGGCGGCGTGATGATCATGGGAGACCGCGGCACGGGCAAATCCACCACGATCCGAGCGCTTGCAGACCTGCTGCCCGGCATTGAGGTGGTGGCGGGCGATCCATACAACAGCTCTCCAACCGATCCTGATCTGCAAAGCAGTGACGTGAGGCAGCGCTTGGAACACGGCGAAGCCCTTGGTACAGAACAGCGCCAGGTGCCCATGGTGGACCTTCCCCTTGGCGCCACAGAAGATCGCCTCTGCGGCACGATCGACATCGAAAAAGCCTTGAGTGAAGGCGTCCGCGCCTTTGAACCAGGCTTGCTCGCCAAAGCCAACCGCGGCCTGCTCTACGTCGACGAAGTCAACCTTCTCGATGACCACCTGGTGGATGTTCTGCTCGACTCAGCAGCCTCTGGCTGGAACACAGTGGAACGGGAGGGCGTCTCCGTGCGCCACCCCGCGCGCTTCGTGTTGATTGGATCCGGCAACCCGGAAGAAGGAGAGCTGCGCCCCCAGCTGCTCGATCGCTTTGGGATGAGCGTGGAAGTGCGCACCGTTCGTGATCCGCAATTGAGAGTGAAAGTCGTCGATCAGCGCACGGCCTTCGACAGCGACCCCGACACCTTCAGCATGAGCGTGACGGCCAGCCAAGAGGCATTACAAGCAAGGGTGGTGGAAGCGCAGCAACGCCTTGAGCAGGTGACGATTGACGATGACCTGCGCCTGAGCATTTCATCGGTCTGCGGAGAATTGGACGTGGATGGCTTGCGTGGCGACATTGTGACCAATCGGGCAGCACGTGCCCTAGCCGCCTTTGAAGGGCGCACGGAGGTCAGCGAAGACGATGTTGCCCGCGTGGTGTCGTGCTGCCTGCGCCATCGACTGCGCAAAGACCCTCTGGAGCAAATTGACTCCGGCGATCGGGTGGTCAAGGTGTTCTGCAAGGTGTTTGAGCGCAATGAATCGAGCGATCGCTCTGAATTCGAACTGGCCTTGGCCGGCTAATTCACGTTGCGGATCCTTGGCATTGATCCAGGCCTGGCGCGGGTCGGCTATGGCGTCATCGACGTTGAGCCACGCAAGGGGAAACAGGAAGGCTCGCAACGGATGGTCGACTGCGGAATCATTCGCACCGATCCAGGCCGAAGCGAGGGGGAGCGAATGGTGGAAATTGCGCGTGACCTTCGCCAAATCATTCGCATCCATCAACCAGAGCTGGCCAGCGTGGAGAAGTTTTTTTTCTACCGCTCCAGCAACACCATCGCCGTGGTGCAGGCACGCGGGGTGCTGATCATGACGCTGACGCGCTTTGGGCTTCCGATCGTGGAATTCCCACCGATGCAAATCAAACAGGCGCTAACAGGTCATGGCCATGCCGACAAAGACGAAGTTCTTGAAGCCGTGATGCGCGAGCTCAATCTCGACACGCCCCCACGACCTGACGATGCTGCCGACGCCCTAGCCGTTGCACTAACCGGATGGTTTCAACGCTGAGAGAGTTATCCAAGGAAACGATTACAGAAATGTGATATCAGCAAAATCATCATCACTCATGCATCAAAGCATTAAGCTAAAAACTCAAATATCACAAAAAGTACGTATTCAAGCGAAGCAAATAATCCACAAATCTCACAAAATCAACAAAAACTAGATACGATAAAACATAGGCGTGAGACAAAGACGCAAATATGGAATTTAAACTTACTAGCAACTTATTGCTCTTTAAATACTGACTTGCTTAAATAATAAGACTTTAGAAGCATAAACGTTTAACTGAAAATAACGACTTTCCAGCAAGAAGAAGCTTCTATCGAAGCAAAATATTGAAATAATTTAGTAATTCACTCATTTACTAATGATGCTGTCTTTGAAAACAGTTAACCAATGAGCTTATCGACAGAGAGAATGGAAGAAATGAGGGCAACGTTGAGCAGAAGGAGCAGCCCAGCAACGGAAAGAGTAATCATTGTCACATTTTGACAAATACGAATGCTGCGCTGTGAGCCCAAATCTGTAGTGAAGCCAAAAATTGAAACTAAAGAGCGAAGACACAGTGATATCCGACTCCAGAGGCCCCTGCTTTAGGGATCAAGATTGATGAGATCGCCATCATGAGCTTGGATGGGCAGAAGCACGCAACGGATGGAATTAGGAGATGGGACCTGACACAGAAGTTTGGCCAGTGGTTCTCGTAGCAGCAACCATTGTGATTCTGTTCATGGCGTTGGCATCCTCTAGTACTGGAACCTTCGAGTGCATAGGCGCCTGCGGTTAGAAACCACGCAGCTTGTAGAAAGCATCATTTGCAACCTCTCAGCAACGAGGTGAATGCCCGCTCAAGACTGCTGAAGCCTCCAAACCATCGCAGAACGACATCATCCATTCATCAAAGCTGCCTGATGAAACACTTATAGATTGCACTCATGATTCGTGGGACGCACAGCGGAATGAGTTTTGTTTAGTGGGTACAGACAGAATCTGCTATCAATTGAGATATCCGTCGCCCTGCTTCGAATGAACGAAAAGATGGAACAAAGCCTGAATTGGTTAGGCCTCACTGCTGATGAGCAAGCAAAGATCTACAAAAAAGTACCTGACAAAGCAAAAAAGTATGGGGAATTTTACCGAATCAATGGCGATATCTACTATGCAGGCGATGACAGCAGCTGGTTTATCACCATCCCAAATGAATATCGAAACCTCTACCCAGACAGATTTGCCTACCAAGAAGGCAGAGCGGACGAGCCAGCTTTTATCCACACGCAAGTGATTGAATGCCTAACAGGCGAATTCAATGAACAAGCTGTTTTAGAGGATTATATTGGAGTCAAAAGAGAGCACATTGGAGAATTCTCAATCTGCTAATTAAAAACAAAAGAAGTATTCAGATGACTGGAAAAGAGAAAACAGAAGCATCAGAAAGAGTTTTCGTAATCGACTCCAAATACGTCACATAATCCTTCATTAAAGATTCTCTCATCCAAATCGCATAAACCGTAAAACCATTGCGATCAACAGCCTTCACTCTGACACCATCAATTTGCTGACGAACCCAAGAGCCAGAATTATTACTTGGCTTAATAAAAGCGTCGAGCTCATCCTTCAAAATAAAATCGATAACGAGATTTTTTTCCACACACAGGCGCACAAATTGAACTACATCTTCAACTGATGCAAGTCGATGAAGAGTGGTAAGAGCATTGGATTGGATTAAGTCCATCGTCTATGGCAGAGGCTAAAAAGCCCAGAATTGAAGCATAAGGCTTTTTATTGTCAGAATTATAGTCACTGATCGCGTCTAAATCAATACAGCATGAATAAGAAAAAGAAAATGAGCCGACAAGGAAAGCAAAACAATGAAGCAAACATGAAGCGTTGGATCAAAGGCATGAATTAAAGAATGGAGTCTTATCAAGCTATCAATTGATGAAAAGGGCGAGGAGCACAATCACAAGCCAGAAACGTGAGCAGAGAAGATGCAACTAGCTATGATGACCAAAAGAGCAATCAACAAGAATGTCAAATCCTCCTAAGCAAAGTTTTGAACAATCCTCAGCTTCTTTCGATGATTTCATTCAAAATGCAAATTATTCACTATTAGATATTCTTAATCCAGATCCAGAATCTACAAAAGATGGCGAGGATCATCGCCCTCGACAGGTTCGCTCAGGTCATTTTGTTCCTGTCACGCCAAAGCCCCTTCCACAGCCTACCTACATCAGCCATAGCAAGACATTTTTCGCCGAACTCGGTTTAAAGCAAGAACTAGCCTTAAATGAGGAATTTAAGAAACTATTCTCGGGTGATCTCTCGGAAACTCGAGATCCCATGCGCCCATTTGGATGGGCAACGGGGTATGCCTTATCCATTTATGGAACTGAATATAATCAACAATGTCCATTTGGAAATGGCAATGGATATGGGGATGGTCGCGCAATTTCGGTCTTCGAAGGAATCCTTAAAGGCCAACGTTGGGAGATGCAATTAAAAGGAGGAGGACCCACTCCCTACTGTCGGGGTGCCGATGGACGTGCTGTTTTGCGCTCAAGCGTAAGAGAATTTCTTGCCCAGGACTTGATGCATGCCCTTGGAGTACCGACATCTCGTTCTTTAACACTTTATGTATCACAGACAGAAACCGTCAGGAGACCTTGGTATTCAGAAAGCTCTAACTCATCTGACCCAGACATTTTAGTCGAGGATCCGGTTGCAATTTCAACCCGTGTAGCACCCTCCTTTATTCGCGTTGGTCAATTGGAATTATTTGCAAGACGTGCTCGAAACAACAAACATCCAGATGTATTAAAAGAGTTGCGCATGATCGTGATGCATTTAATCGATCGAGAATACAAATCAGAACTCGATCAGACTCTAGATTATTCAACTCAATTAATAAAGTTAGCCGAGCTCTACCGAGAACGGCTCACAACCTTGGTTGCGCATTGGTTGCGCATTGGTTATTGCCAGGGCAATTTCAATAGTGACAACTGTGCAGCTGGAGGCTTCACACTTGACTATGGACCATTTGGATTTTGTGAAGTCTTTGATCCGCGTTTCCAGCCTTGGATTGGGGGTGGCGAACATTTCTCATTCTTTAATCAGCCAGTAGCAGCAGAAGCCAATTTTCATATGTTTTGGAAGGCCATAAGGCTGCTTATCGCAGATGATCCGGCAGCCTTAGAGCAATTAGACAAGATTTGTGATGGGTTTAAACAAAACATCAATACAACGATTCAACAGATGTGGGCAGATAAACTTGGCCTCACTCATTACAATGAATCTTTGGTCAATGAGTTATTCCAGCTCATGGTCCAAACCAAGGTTGATTTCACAATTTTCTTCCGTGAGCTCTGCAAGATTCCAAAGGATTGGTCTGATTTAAAAACAAGCTTCTACACATCGATCCCCACAGAGCTAGAGCATCAATGGCAAACCTGGCTTAAAAGCTGGAACAAGCTGATAGAAAGCAGTGGCGATCCAAACAAGATTGCGGAAAAGATGAAGCGCGTTAATCCGAAATACACCTGGCGCGAGTGGCTCATTGCCCCTGCTTATCAACAAGCGAAGCAAGGAGACTATGCACTTGTCAAAGAATTGCAGGAGGTCTTTAGCCATCCCTATGAAGAGCAATCAAAAGCCATCGAGGAGAAATACTATCGATTGAAACCTGCTGAGTACTTCAATGCAGGCGGAATTTCCCATTACAGCTGCTCGTCATAATTTTTAGCTCATTGCAGCTAAAAGCAAAGTATGCACCGATAAGGAATGTATTTGTTCACTTCATTCTCCACCTTGACTTACCATGACAAATTCCTCTGATCAGCAGTTAGCGTCTACAGAAGCAAGCGTCGAATCAATACATCAAGCTATTAATCAACTTCTCAATGAGCTCGCTCCGTCCTTGAGTAAGAAAAGTGAATTGATGGCTTCAGACCCAATATCTCGAGTGCATCACTGTATCGACTTGGTCAAGACAGAAGCATCATTAGCCGCTTCCTTAATCGCTGATTGTGCTCCCCAAGGACGTCCCATGCTGGCGCAAGCCCAACAGACACTCAAAAGCTTAGAAAGCTTGCAATTACTAGGGCATGCAGCCATGAAAATCAATTAGATCTTAGTCTTTTAGGCTTGCATACATTAAATTAGACAAATACAAGCCACAAGCAAGAAGCCAATTAAATACTAAAAATCAAATCCTCAACACAGACTTGCAGCAACCACTAGACAGATTTGCAGGCAAGACAAATCCCAACAAGAAATCAAACTAACTATTGTTTTCACCTCCCTGAGAAGTCAAACAGTATCCTGGCTCGGTCAATACTGCGGGTCCATCGAATGGATTCCCTTTTGGCATCTTTATCGATGCATTCCGCTAGCACTCGTAGTGGTCGGCAATGGAAAAGTCGAAATACATTACTGAGGCTCAGTGGGATACAGCTTCCACTCTCCGTCATCTGGAACGGAGGGAGGCGCTAACAGATCAGCAGGCTCCGAGAACACCACCCGCCATTCCGGGACCCTGCACGGCACATAGTCGTGATGCTCAATCCTCACACCACCAATCACGGAAGGAGCTCCGTACCAGCCCCCCTTCCAACTTCCCTCCGTCTTCAACGGATCGCCCTTGAACCAAACCCAGCAACGGGCATTGGGTTGGGTTGTTGATTTTGGTGCAGGCATTCACTCACCAGCAGAACTCAGGTTCTAATCAAACCTGGAGAAAGAAACCATCGATGACCTGAAACAAAGGGTGGAGAACCTGTGTCCCTGACCCTCACTGCACCCATGAGAGGCCCCAGCGCCCCACTCAGCCCAATCTTTGCTCCTGTGACTTGAGACCGTGTCTCAGAAAATGGGTGAGATCCATGGACCTCAAAGAATCACACATCCTGCTCTCCCAGAAGCCATCTCAACCATGAATCCAAGCCGTGCATGGGTCCAGCAAAGACTTGAACATTCAAAGTCGCTGCAAAGACAAGGCTTGTTATCAAACTAAGGATGGGACCAAGGACTGGTCCACACGAGAGCCATCAAAAGAAGGCTGGCGAAGCAAAACTGGTTCACCACAACAGACTCAACGGGCGCTCACCCTTCATCAACACTGATTTCGTTTATGAGCCATAACACAACGAGGTCAAGAAATAGCCAATCATTGTCCAAAAATCCATCAAAATCCTAGGCAGGCTTAATGGCGCGCCAAATCATGAAGCAGCAGCGCTGGCTGAGTGAGCTGCAGAGGACGAATATCAGCTTGCACTTAAAAGTGCTGGATATTTGAAATCCACTCACTGAGTAAAAATCGAGAGCTGTTGTTTGATCCGCCTGCTATAGACCGGCGACAGAGCTGAGAAGCACGATCTCATCAAGCTCTTAAGGGAATGCATCAAGCGGTAGCACAATCCTCAGCTGAGCGGTATTGACCGCCAAGAGAGCAGAGGCTGACTTAGTGCTGCACTGTCTTACAGGTTTCGATCAGCAAGCGCTGAGCAACGGTTTCGCCCAGCCTTCCTACTTCCTTGAATTAAACGGAGCTTATGAGCAGCATCCTGATGCTGGATTGAGCACAAGAGAACAAGCTGTTGCAAGACGATCGGTGATAACAGGCGCTCCACTGAGCACAACCAAGGCTGCCAGCATATTGACAACCTTCTTGCTAGTGAACGCAACCCGAAACCATTCGGCGAGCTCGTTTATCCCATTGATCTTGGCCAATAGGAACGCAGACATCAGCTCCACCCCATGAGGATGTAAGCCCCGCCGCTGGATCAGGAAGCAAATGAGCCCAGGATCAAAATGAAGCGCACCATCTGACTCCGCTCTAGCGATACAACATTATCCGCAAAACCTCAAAAGCATTGCAGTAACTAGAAAAAAATGATCTGTACTTCCCACACGATGAAGAACTATCGAATCAGAATCGTTTCCTGCCAGAAAAAGAGGCAAGAGGGAGAGCAGCTGATATGGGCAAATAGTTGACTAGTAGGCATGGAGTTTGTTAGTAATAGTGAAACGAAAGTTTCAAATGCTTACCGGATCCGAACTGCTCACCAAGGTCAAAGACCTAGGCGATGTTTCCAAGACAGATCTCGCCACAGCTTGTGGCTACGTCTCCAAAAAGAAAGACGGAAGCGACCGGGTCAATTTCACAGCCTTTTATGAGGCTCTCCTCAATGCCAAGGGCATTGACCTAGGCGGCGGAAACGCTGGCGTTGGTAAAGGCGGACGCAAGCTTTCTTACGTTGCAACAGTTCAAGGAAACGGCAATCTGCTGATCGGCAAGGCTTATACCGCCATGCTCGATCTCCAAGTTGGTGACGAATTCACAATTAAGCTTGGCAAAAAAGCCATTCGCCTGATTCCTGTTGGTGGTGAGGAAGAAGGCGACGAGTGAGTCCTTCTCTCTACGATTGAGTTAAGCCCCGCCTCCGGCGGGGTTTTTTATTGCCAAGCACTGACGTGATCAGCCGAGTAGAACGTCAAGATGACGTAACAGTGCAATGACCAGGGTTGAAGAAACTGCCATCAACCTCACCGTGCAGTGGCTTCAAAACAATGGATACGAGAACGCCGATGACTATTTGCAGACCGGCGGAAATCTTGTACAGCTCGCAGAAGATCTCTATCACAAGGAAACACAGGGAGATCTGCAATGTGTTTGGCGAGATCGAAAACGTCGCGATGGATTTGCAGGTTCGCTGTATCTTGCGGCGGAATCGATCTAAAAGCCCCCTACATCTGCGAGCAAGCCAACCCGCAGAATCGATCAGACAACAGCCAGTGAACGGATGGAACAACGTCCCAAATCGGTTCTCATCATGAAGAGATTAAGGAAGAGATCACACAGACTGATAGGTGGCGTCGGTGCTTCTAGTGAACGTTCTATTCGTTCACAAATCGATGATGCGCCTCAGCGCGCAAACCAACCTGGCCGTAGTCAATGCTGCCAACAGCTTGGGATTAGCGTGACCACAGCACTTCAAGACGTCTGATTGGGTCGAGAGCCTTGTCTAAACTTTTTCAATCACTCGTACTGGCGCTTGATCAGCACCCACAGTCTTGATTCACTCTTGCCAGCTCGATTTACAACGCCAGGCGCTACCCACCCAAGCTGAAGTGTCTGTGAACGGAATTGAACATCACGACAAGCAGGTTTCGTGACGCTCAATCGACGTTCTTTTCTGTTTCGTAGTGGCCTCAACGCTTTTGGTCTGGCGGCTGCGATGCAGTTGATCAAGCCAGCCAAGGCCGAAGCAGCGTTTCTAGAGGCCAAGGAATCTGCCCGATCCTGCCGACCAGACGATTCGCTCACAGCCTTAATCGAGGGAAATGCGCGGTTTGCGGCAGCTTGGCAAGCCAAGAACACGGCGACGAGTTTGAACGAACGTGCACAAGTGATGTCCAACCTTTGGTTAGACAATTGCTTCCTTCCGGCAAGCGTCCTCGAAGACTCTCAATCCCCTTGGGCTTCTATCCTCAGCTGTGCTGACTCCAGAGTGGCTCCGGAGTGGATTTTTGATGCTGCTGCTGGTGATTTGTTTGTCGTCCGCAGTGCAGGGAACACGCCTTTTAACGAAGGAATTGCCTCTCTCGAGTTTGGCGTTGCGGTCTTAAAAACCCCTTTGATTTTGGTCTTAGGGCACAGCAATTGTGGCGCTGTCAAAGCAGCTCGATCGACTGATTCACTCACACCCCTGTTCGATCAGCTGATCATGCCGATTCGAGCCAACTTGGTCGCGAAAGACAGTTTAGAGAATGCCGTCAAAAATAATGCCAGTGCGACCGCTCAACAGCTCATCGCTCGCAGCGATGTTTTAGCCAAGGCAGTTGAGATGGGAAATCTACAGATCGTGGCAGGATACTTCGACATTGCCTCTGGCAAAGTCTCCATCGTCTGAGTTTGGATAAGGCACAATGCTATTGGCATTGTTGTGATGGGTCCTAGAGCATGAGCTGGATCAGAGCAACCGCTTAAATGCATCTTTTCAGCAGCCAAACAAGAAGGATCAAGATTGATCCCAGCTCTCCACTTCAATGTTCCATACAGGCTTTACCGTGCACCAGGAAGGCCAGTAGGCGGGAGTGAGGCCATCGAGGAGTGGGCGCTTAATTCTTGATTAGATCCTTTCAATCGCCCATGCAACCTGGTTACGGAGGCCAGTCCGTATCTCACCCTGCCCCAAGACCTGATTTGAATTAGACCGAAACACCACTACCCCTAAGCCAGGATCAAGAACGGAAGTGCTAACTGCACTGATTATTGAGCCCAATGCACCGAGCATTGAAACCGATAAGTAAATGCACCAACTCCAATTTCTTTGCAAGTGGTATCTACAACTGCCGCCCCCTTAGGGACACTTCGCATCGCTTGAGCCGTAGCCATCTGTTCGTTAACCCCCTGTGCGGTCGAGGTGCCCTTCTCAGCAGCAGCCACTGGTATTGCCAACAGCAGAGAAACACAAAAGAAAACGGCTCTCATCTTTCAATTCAGCGTGTTAAAAACGTTTTGAACAAGAAATTGGCAACAAGACCGCCGTTGTTCAGCGCTTTCTTTCAATCTCCCAGGTCTGAAGATGCTTGTCGGCATACGCATTGAGCTGCTTCAGCCAGGTTTTGATCTTTTTCATCAGCCTATTTATTGGTATCGCAAAGTTACCTCAAGCATCACCCCCTCCATCCCAGCCTTACAACGCAAGCCCCAATCAAATTGCGGGAATGACTCGACGCCCGATACAACCTAAGGATCACTGCATCGCGTTCTGCGAAGCACGCTCATGAATAAACAGGAACTGAGGTCTGAATACCGCCGTGTGCGCCACGCGCTGATGCCAGGGCTGAATGCCTCAATACTCCAAAGCGTGCTCGCCTATCTGCGCGCTCAGGCACCTCCGCACCGCCAAGGACACCGCAAAGGAGCGATCGGAATCACCTGGCCCCTTCAGGGGGAACCCGATCTACGCCTGTTGGCCGAACTTCAGCCTGCCGTCCTAGCCCTGCCTGCAACGGCAAAGGACTACAGCGTCACTTATCACCATTGGAAGGACGCCCCATCGCCAACAGAGCTTCGCGCTGATGCCTTTTCCATTCCTGCCCCACTCTCATCACCAGCCTTAAAACCGGCTGAAATAGCCCTCTTGCTCATTCCCGCCCTTGCGGTCGATCAACACGGCATACGCCTTGGCTACGGAGGTGGCTGTTATGACCGCTTGCTCAGCCAGCCGGGGTGGTCAACGCTGCCGACCTTCGCAGTACTTCCAGAGGCGTGCCTACATCCCACCTTGCTGCCGGCAGAACCCTGGGATCGGCCTTTGGATGGTTGGATTACGGAGCGGGGCTGCAGCTTGCGTAGGGCTAGCCAGCAGAGCGAATGTTCTGCAAGATGAAATCCTCGACAGCCTGCTGCCATGTCCGTGATTTCACGCCACCTGCTGGTCACATGCACCGCCATCGGTCTGGGCTTCATGGCTGGACAGCAGGCCCAGGCCCATGGGATCGAAAGCTCACTGCGCTATCTCGATGGCCAATTAGAGCTGAGCAGCAGCTTTTCCACAGGTGAACCGGTTGAGGGTGCCGCAGTGCGTCTGCTCAATGCAGATGGAACCCCTGGAGATGAACTCGGTGAGATCGGAGCCAATGGCCAACTGGTCTTGACGCTCCCAGACGTTGTAGAAGGCGTTTTGGACTTGCAAGTGGATGGTGGCCCCGGACATCGCGACTATTTGGAATTACCGATCCGCCAGGGCAGTGTCTTGCTGGACGAAGTCGTGCAAACGCGCACCCAATCCCCGGTGTTCAAGCATTTGGCCTGGCTGGGGGCACCTGCCCTGCTCGGACTTGTGGGCCTGATGGTTAAGGTGCGCCAACCCAGCCTGAATCGCTGAATTCGTCCATGGCAGACCCTTGCTGCTCTTCAAGTCACTACGGAAGCGAGGCACTCGACCGCCTGGCAGAGCGACTTAGCGGCACGCCAGACCCACGAAAGCGCTACGAATACGTGCTGTGGTTGGCCAAAAAGCTGCCTGCAATGCCAGCCGAATTACAAACCGAAGACCGCAAGGTTCAAGGTTGCGTGTCTCAGGTGTTTATCCACGCCGCTCTCCAAAATAACCACGTGTGTTGGCAGGGAGAGTCGGACGCCTTAATCACCAAAGGACTACTCGCCTTATTGATCAAAGGGATGAGTGATCTCACCCCTGATCAAGTCTTGGCGGTGAACCCTGCCTTCATTGCCGCTACTGGCCTGCAAGCAAGCCTGACCCCTTCGAGGGCCAACGGCTTTCTCAATATTTTGCGGGCGATGCAATCCCAGGCTCTTGCCTTAAAAAACACCGATGTCGCGATGGATTCATAGAGTCAGCTGATTAGCGACGCAAACGGAACCTGTCCAATGTCCACCCGGATCGGAATCGGCCTTCTCGGTCTCGGCACTGTGGGTGCCGGAGTGGCAAGCATTCTCCAGACACCAGAAGGCAGACATCCTCTGATCGCTGATCTGGATTTGGTGCGGGTGGCGGTGAGAGATCGAAACCGCCCACGGCCCATCGCTCTGGACGAAAACATTCTCACCACATCTCCTGAAGCCGTCGTCGACGATCCGGCGGTGGACGTTGTGGTGGAAGTGATGGGAGGCATCGAGCCAGCACGCACTCTGATCATGCGCGCGATTTCAGCTGGGAAGTCGGTGGTCACCGCGAACAAATCTGTGATCGCTAGGCATGGCGAAGAAATTGCCTCAGCCGCCGCGGCAGCAGGCGTCTACGTGCTGATTGAAGCCGCAGTTGGCGGCGGGATACCGATTATTGAGCCTCTCAAGCAATCGCTCGGCAGCAACCGCATTCAGCGTGTTAGCGGGATTATCAATGGAACCACCAATTACATCCTGAGTCGGATGGCTGACGAGGGTGCGGATTACAACGCTGTCTTGCGTGACGCCCAGGATCTTGGTTACGCCGAAGCGGACCCAGCTGCAGATGTTGAAGGACTGGATGCTGCCGACAAAATCGCCATTTTGTCTGGATTGGCCTTCGGCGGGCCCATTGATCGCAACGGCATCTACACGGCAGGGATCAGCACGTTGCAAAGCAGAGACGTGGATTACGCCACGCAGTTGGGCTATGGCGTGAAGCTGCTCGCCGTAGCCGAAAGCATGGAGCCCGACCCCAGCCACCCCACATCCCTTCCCCTGGCGGTCAGCGTTCAACCCACCCTGGTCCCCAATGACCATCCCCTCGCGGGAGTGAATGGGGTGAACAACGCCATTTTGGTTGAGGGGGATCCGATCGGAAGGGTGATGTTTTACGGACCCGGCGCCGGATCAGGCCCCACCGCTTCGGCCGTGGTGGCCGACATCCTCAACATCGCTGGAATTCGCCAACTCAAACCAGCAGATGGCAATTTGGACCCTCTGCTCGCAGCCTCCAGCTGGCGCGCTTGCCACCTAGCGAACACGGAGCAGACCAGTCAACGAAATTATGTGCGTTTCAAAACAGAAAATGCACCGGGTGTGATCGGTCGCATTGGCAGCTGCTTCGGCGACCACAACGTCTCAATTCAATCGATCGTTCAGCTCGAAGCCGGTGACGCAGGAGCTGAAATCGTTGTAATCACCCACGTTGTGGTCAATGCGCAAATGAGGGCAGCGCTTGAAGCGATTCATGCCCTTCCCGGGGTCCTGAGCCTGGATGCCCATCTCGGCTGCCTTTGATCAGGCCTAGATCCTTCACCCTCCCTCTGGCGTTCAAGCCCCTAGATGAGGCAAAGTTGTAAGAACTATCACAGAGCAAATCTGCATTTGCAGATCTGTGCTCTTAACCGTTCATGTCGAACGAACTGACACTGGCCTACGAATCACACTGCGATCAGCAGAGTTCTCGGCCTGTCATGACGCTTCATCAAGGTGACTGCATCAAGCTCCGTTCAGGCGAAGGGCCGTTCCAAGTCATCGGGATTGATGACGACCATGACCGTTGTTGGATCCGCCAATGGCCTCTCGATCCCCATGGTTGTCCCGTGTTTGAAGTCGCTCTTGAACAGATTTCAAGCCCTACAGAAGTGTTCGAGTAACAACGCCAGAGCCCTCAGGACGTTGAATGGCGGTTGATCTCAAGAATCGCTGCGTGACTGATCGCCGTCGCTCCCGCCTTCAGGCCAGCGTGTTGATCGGCTTGGCCCTTGCTTTCAGCCAAAGCGCCTGCAAACCCAAACGCCAGAGCGAGCGACTCACGGTGGCCAGCGCCGGGCGCATCTCCTCCCTTGATCCAGCACTGGCGAGCACGACAGGGGTCTTGCAAGTTTTGAGCGCCCTTGGCGACACGCTTTACATCCGAGGCACCAACGGAAAGCTTCAGCCCCAATTGGCCGCATCCAAGCCTCAGCTCAGTGATGACGGTCTCAGCCTGACCATTCCTCTACGCCGCGATGTGCTGTTCCACGACGGCACTCGCTTTGACGCAGAGGCGATGGCCTTCAGCTTGAATCGCTTCCTTCGAATCGGCTCCCAGCGCTATTTGCTGAGCGATCGCATCGCAGCAATTGAAACGCCCAACACCTTCGAGATCCGCCTGCGCCTGAAGCACCCCTCCAGCTCGTTCGAAAGCCTGCTGACCTCCCCCTATCTCACCCCCGTCTCCCCAAAGGCCTACGCCGACCATGCCGATCGCTTCCTGAATGATCGATTTGTAGGAACAGGCCCCTACACCCTCAACAGCTTTCGCAACACCCAACAACGCCTTCTCCCCTTCCGCAACTACTGGGGAACCCCTCCAAACAATGTGGGGCTCGACCTCATCAATCTCAGCAATTCCACAGCACTGTTTGGAGCCCTCATCAGCGGTGAAGTGGATGTACTGCTCTCCAACTCCATTGATGAAGATCAAAAACGAGCCTTGAGCGAACGCGCTGATAAAAACTTGCTGCGCGAAAGCAAAGGTCCGGCTACAAACATCACATTTGTGACCCTGCGCACCAACAGACCGCCGCTGCAAAGCCAAACCGTGCGTCGGGCCCTCGCCCACAGCATTGATCGCCGGCTGATCAGCGCCCGCGTCAGCTACTCCCAAAGAGAGCCATTGCGATCCCTTATTCCCCCAGGTTTACGAGGAGGCAAAACCGAACCCTGGCCCACCTACAACCTCAACACAGCCCGCAAGTTGTTTCAACAAGCTGGCTACTGCTCAGGGCGTCGGCTGCAACTGCCCTTCACGTTCCGCACCAACGTTCCCTCGGATCGTTTGATGGCTCTCACCTGGCAAGCTCAGCTGAAGCGGGATCTGCCCGACTGCGTCCAAATGACCCTCAACGGCGTGGAGTCAACCACGGTGTACGAACAGCTCAGCAAAGGAGCATTCGAAGCGGTGATTCTCGACTGGGGTGGCTCCTACCCGGATCCTGAGGCTTACATCAGCCCTTTACTCAGTTGCAAGCTCTCGGAAGGGAACATCTGCGAGAAGGGTGAGGCCGTGGATGGCGGCACGTTCTGGGCCGCACCAGGGCTTCAAACAGCGCTACGCCGCAGCGACAGCCTTCAGGGCAAGGCACGTTTAAAGGAGCTGGCAACCGTGGATGCAATGGCAGCAGAAGGAGCTCCTTACATCCCGGTCTGGTTTGTGGCTCCAAAAGCCTGGGCTCAACTTCGTTTGAACCCTCCCATTTTTAATGGCAACGGACTCGTCAATCTGGCCCAACTCGGGGAGAGACGCTAATGGCACGGGGAAGGGAGCTGTTTCGCTACTGCGCAACGCGACTCGCACTGGCTCCAGTGATGCTTTGGCTGATTGCCAGCCTGGTGTTTTTGCTCCTGCGTGTCGCGCCAGGAGACCCGGTGGATGCGGTACTCGGAAGCAGGGCCCCAGAAGCCGCTAAGGCCGCTCTGAGAAGCAGCCTGGGCCTCGATCAATCGCTATGGAATCAATATTCCAATTTTCTCAGCAGGCTGGTTCATGGAGATTTAGGCAATGCTCTGATTAATAACGAGTCGGTGCGTTCGATCATCAGTAAAACGCTCCCGGCAAGCTTGGAGCTGGGGATCACCGCCTTAATCATCTCAGCCGTTCTGGGCTTAACAGTTGGTTTTAGCGGGATTGCAAGGCCTGAGGGGAAATTTGACTTTGCCGGCCGCTTTTACGGCATTGGCACCTACGCATTACCCCCGTTTTGGGCGGCCATGCTCATCCAACTCGTGTTTGCGGTCATGCTCGGCTGGCTGCCCGTTGGCGGCAGATTCCCTCCCAGCTTGATTCCCCCAGAGGGCAGCGGCTTTCTGATCTTTGACAGCGTGATCAGCGGCAATTGGGCTGCCCTGCAAGGAAGCATTCGGCACCTTGTGCTGCCGGCCTGCACCTTGGGACTCCTGCTGAGCGGAGTGTTTACGAACGCACTACGGCTGAATCTGAACCGCACCCTGAAATCGGATTATGTGGAATCGGCGAGGAGCCGAGGACTGAGCGAAACCCAGGTGGTACTGCGCCATGCCCTGCCCAATGCTCTGCTGCCCGTGCTCACGATTGCAGGCATCACGGTGGCATCGCTGATCGGTGGAGCGCTGCTGATTGAAGTGACCTTCTCCTGGCCAGGCATTGCCATGAGCCTTTACGAGAGCATCAACCAACGCGATTACCCAGTGGTCCAAGGCATCGTTGTCGCCATCGCCGCCCTGGTCGTGATGGTGAGTGTGGCTGTTGATCTTTTGGTGGCCGTCCTCGATCCGCGCATCCGTTACTGATGCACCAAGGCGGCCGCCGCCTCTCGATCGAGCCGATGCAGGTGCAAATCTCCCCGCTGCAAATGCAGGGTTTTGGCTGTGGATCGAGGCTCGGCTTTGCGCTGTTCTTGTTCCACTAAAAACTGCACCACTTCTTGCTCCAAGAGCGCTTGCACCTGGAGCGGCTGAACACCAACAAGCTCTTCTCCCAGTTGAAAGAGATCTTCACCCCGTCCACCTTGCCTTTGCCCCTCCACCCGCACAGGGGAAAAATGACTCGCTCCCTCCACAAGCACCACTCGACTGGAAGAATCTGCCGGCATCGCTAACAACAAACCCAACTGTTCGCTGATCGGTGGCGTGATCAGATCAAGGGTGCCACCCGTAAACAACACAGGCACTTTGACGGTTTTGGAAAGAGAGCCAGCAGGCCAGAGCAAGCTGCCAAAACTGTTGAAACCAATCACAGCCGACAACGCATTGGGTGCAACTTGCTGGGGCAAAGACACATCCACCAACTGACACTGCAACAGGCGCGACAAGTTGCTGAGCGGCAAATCACCCAAAACCGAAGAGCAACGACGCGCAAGACCTGGAGCCGGCCTTGCACCTGTTGAAAGCAATGCACTAAATGCACCCAAAGAATGGCCAGCAAGGACCAAGCGTTGACCTGGCACCTGAAAGACACCCTGATCGCGGGCCTTCAGCAAGGCATCAAGATCCTTCAGGCGAGCGGGGAGGACTTCGGCACCAGGAGGGGGAAGACGACCCTCCAATAGCGCTTGGACCGCTTCGTCATCGCTGCCAGGGTGCTCTGGAACTAAAACGGCCCAACCACGACGACTGAGACCGCGACCAAGCCAGCGAAAATGATCTGGGCTGCCTCCTAGACCCGGCATCAACACCATCCATTGCTCTCGCTTTGGGGCCCCCTCCGCTGGCAGCCAAAGCTGAAACCCCAATGGCTCCTCGCGATGGCCAACCTTCAGGGACATCAAGCGTGGCTGTATCCGGGAATCCGGGTCTTGAGGGGAGGAATCGGCACGATTCGAAGCTGAAGCCGTGACGGGGATGCGATCCAGGCTGCGCACCAAGTTTTGTTGGCGCTCAAGTTGCATCCGCCAACTGGATGCCAGCTCAAGCAAGAGATCGAGATCGAGACGAACGCTTTCAGCAGGCAAGGCCTCAAGCAAATCCAAGCTTGAAATCTGCTGCTGTTGGGTGAGGAGTTCGTTGATTGTTTGTCGAACAATGACCCCCTCCGTGTCATCGTCCACTCTCACCAAATCAGCAATTTGATCTAACAATTGCCGGCCCGCCCAGCTATTTAAAAGCTGGCGGGCCATGCTGCGATCCAGGATCACTGGAGCCTGAAGCAGCTCCAAAACTCCGGCTCGACTGTCCGGCGCCAATAAGGAAAACCAAGTACTGAGCTCGGAGCGGTGACCTCCATCCGAGCGCGCCCATTTCGCTAAATCACCAATCGAAAAGGGAATCACCGTGCCATCGATCTGGACTTCCAGCTGAGAAGCAGCCCACAACGGACGCGGTGAGACGCCTAAAAACAGCAGACTGCACACACAACCTGCAGCTATTCGCAGTCCTGTTGAGCGTCTTCGCAAGGCCAAGACCAGTCCACTGGTGGAACCAGTTTCCCGCACCTTTGCAAGAAGTGGCGTTTATTCGCCTGCTCGCCTCTTTTGGAGCTGGTGGTGTCATCTATCTGACACCGATCGTGTTTCACCAGGCGAGCTTTACAGCAGTCCAAGTGAGTCAAGGGTTGGCGGCCTCTGCCTTGATCGGCACGGTGGCAAGGCTGTTGAGTGGCGTCTTGCTGGACCGCGGCCTGACTTGCTCATGGCCAGTCCGAGCCGCTGCCCTGCTCGCCTTGATGGCGGATTTGGTGCTGTTTCAGGCCACAGGCTTCAACGGATATCTCGTTGGACAATTGCTGATTGGTGTGGCTGCCGGCCTCTACTTCCCAGCGATCGAATTGGCCGTTCCATTGAGCTGCAGCGGTTTCACGTCCAGCCGTGGATACGCTCTCGCTCGCAGCGCTGACGCCTTAGGGGTTGCAGCTGGCGCCTTACTTGGTGCGATGTTGACCGCCATGGACATGATCCGAATGGTCTATGCGGTTGAGGCCGCGGCCGTGTTGAGCATGCTGGTTGTGTTGTTGCTCACGCCCCTGCCAGACGGACGGGCAGCGCTACTTCATGCCAGCGCCTCGACAATTAACAACCACAAACTCAAAGCTGAGACGACAGCAAACGGCGATTCCAAGACCGAAGCGAAAGCGAAGCCAGAGGCAGAGTGGCGCTGGCTTCTGCCCCTAATTCCAGTTCTCATTGTGAGCGTGATCGCCACTGGAATTGTGTCTTTAATGCAAAGCGCCCTTCCGCTCGACATGGTGCGTGGAGGGCTGGCGCGCGCACCTCTAAGCGAAGCTTCCAGCGGCGGCTTGATTGCTTGGCAGCTCCTGTTGTTGATGGTGCTTCAGTGGCCCATCGGCAACTGGGTTGCAAAGCGCAGTCTGCGTTTTGGCTTGGGTATGGGTCTGCTTGGCTTCATCACAGGCTGTCTCCTATTGGCTGGATCAGCGCTCTGGGCGGGGGGCAGCAGCCTGATTGCGCTTGCGATGATTCCGATCGCCTTTGGAGAGGCTGCTTTTTTACCAACGGCGGCAGAAGCGATGGTGGAAGAGACGCCTCTCCAACATCGCGGCTTGGCCATGGCCTTGTTCTCGCAATGCTTTGCGATCAGTGCCATCGCCGCACCTCTCCTCGCAGGTGCCCTTTTAGACCAGCAGGGTCATGGCTTGGTGCTTTGGTTAGTGATGGGTGGCATCTGCTTAGCGGTGGTGCCCCTGCTGAAGGCTGTCAGACCCCGATACAAGCCAAATTTGAGTGGAAGCCCAATTGAGGAACCCCTAGATGCCACGAACCCGAGAACTGCTGCGCTCCGTTAAAAATTTGCGCATCCTGCGCGAGATTGCAGTCACAGAAGGAGCTCTGAAAGGGGTGGGAGACCTCATCGACAACTTCCTCGACAGTGAGGCGATGGTGGTTTCAATCGCGCGGTTTAAGGCTTTACCTGGCGGTGCCGAAATGATGGAGCAGCGCTTCCCAGCCTTTCAACCAAACATTGAGACGCTGGAATTGCTCCCGGAAGGAACACTGGGGCGGGCCTACGCGGGAATGATTCGCCGCTTGAATTACGACGCCGACTTTTTCCGTCCCCGAGACACGAGCACGGAAGCCCTCTGGCTCACCCAACGCATCGCCACCACCCATGACATTCATCATGTGATCGCTGGGCTCAACACCCAAGCGCAGGGGGAGTCGGCAGTGTTGGCGATCACCGCCACTCAGATTGGCTTCCCCGCCTATGTGCTCCTCAACCTTTTGGCCAGCTTTAAGGCTTTCCGTTTTCAACCCACTGAGCATGAAGCGATCAGTCGCGCCATTGCGCATGGTCAGCGCGTCGGCCTGCAGGCCAAGCCCCTGGTCTTACAGCGTTGGGAGGAGGGCTGGGAAAAACCCCTAAGCCAATGGCGAGAGGAGCTCGCCATCCCGATGGCCACAGGCGAGACTTTCAGCGCGAACTATGAGTAGGTCCAAGATGCCCCGCAGACATTTGCTCTGGATCAGCCTTGGTTTGATAGTGAGTCAAGCGATCCTTGGGAGTGGGGCGAAAGCCCAAATATCCGAGCAAGACATGCGTCGTGGACTTGTAGGTCAATCTGCGTATGCAGCCTGCAAGATGCTTCACGCTGACTACAGCCAAGAGCGCGCTGATCTAATCGTGGAAGCAGCGATTAAAAACAATAACTGGGAGTCCCAAAAGGACTGGTTAAAATCTTCCCAAGCCACACAAACGATCAAGCTGGTGAGCGAAGCCATGAATCAAGATTGCACAGACTTTAATCAAAACAGCGCACAATTTGTTCCAGCAATGGAGGCGATTGAGGCTCTTTAATTCGATCTCAGATTCAGAAAAGAATGGTCTAAAGTACTAATACAATCAAAAGGCTCAAACCAAAAGCCAACCGCTCTGGAAAAAGAATATGGAAATCCAAGCAGGCTGCTTTAAGGCTTTATTAAACTATATATAAAGCCCTCAACATCAATAACAATTCTCTCTCAAATCGTTTGGATTTGACCCATATCAATGATGTCTTACCAACCTACGGAGCTTGACATCACGCCCGAATCATCTGCAGCCAAAGTGCTACTGCCAGAGAGCACTACGATTTTCTCGTGGTTCTCAAAAGTCAAACGAAGGCGAAGATCATCAATGATCTCAAAACCGATACCCTCCTCAAGAGCGATCAAATCTTCGCAAGAAAAGTCTGGCAACGTGAGGTAACTAACAGGCGCAAGTTCACCCTTCATGCTTTGGTGACGAACAAGGACTGTGTCTGATCCACTTCCGAGAAAGGCAATATCATAACCAGCACCTGTGTTAATCAGATCATCGCCATCCATACCCATCACTTTATCGTTGCCATCTTTCGTAGCAATAAAGTCATTAAGATTGCCGCCCATCACAATATCGTCGCCGACTGATGTTCCAGCAAAGTTAGAAAATCCCTGACCAAGGCCTAGGGAGATATCTTGAATCATTG
>QCVQ01000007.1 GCA_003210315.1 Synechococcus sp. AG-686-F08
CAAGTTTATGCTTCGCCTACGAGTTCCCAATGGTGTTCTCAGCAATCAGCAACTTCGTGTTGTCGCTTCCGTTGTTGAACGCTATGGCGAAAATGGAAGCTGCGATATTACAACCAGGCAAAATCTTCAACTACGAGGAGTATTACTTGATGACCTACCCGATATCCTAAAACGTCTAAAATCTGTTGGCCTTAGTTCCATTCAGTCAGGTTTTGACAACCCACGGAATGTGACTGGTAATCCATTAGCAGGAATTGATCCAAACGAAATTGTTGATACACGCCCCTTTACCACTGAGCTTCAAGACTTTCTCACGAACCATTGCGAAGGGAATCCAGATTATTCCAATCTTCCCCGTAAATGGAACACTGCCGTTGCTGGTGCCAAAGACAACTTCCTACTTCACAACGACATCGTCTTTCACCCCGTTGAACGCGATGGAGTCATGGGTTTCGGTGTGTGGATCGGAGGGATCCTCTCCTCACAAATGAATGCCTATGCGCTACCAATGAACGCATGGGTCAAACAAGATGAAATCTGCAAGATGACTGATTGCGTGATCCGTTTATGGCGTGATAACGGTGAGCGTGATAAGCGTCCTAAAGGCCGCTTTCGCATGTATCTCGACCAACTTGGGGTCGAAACCTTTAGAAGCAAAGTTGAAGATCTTTTTGGCCCTATACCAGACGATCCAGGCTCAGTCTTCAACACCACACCACGGTCTCACTACGGAATTCATCCACAAAAAAATGCGGGTGAATATTTCGCAGGACTCCATGTGAGTGTTGGGCGACTCACGGCAAATGACCTTCACGATTTAGCTACTGCAAGCCTCCAATATGGAACTGGCGAAGTTCGCCTAACTGAGGACCAGAACGTCATCATTGTGGGACTTTCTACGGCCAATCTTGATCGCTTCAAAGCAGATCCATTGTTGCAACGCTTCCCCCTTGAACCAGGTGCCATCGCCGCTGGCACGGTCTCTTGCACAGGTAATACTTACTGCAGTTTTGGCCTAACAAACACCAAAGACCAAGCCATTGCAGCAGCTCAGCAACTCGATGCAGAGCTCGAACTACCCGAAGAGCTCAAGATCCACTGGACAGGATGCCCCAACACCTGCGGGCAAGCCTTCATGGGCGCCATTGGATTGACAGGCACGAAGGCAAAAAACAGCAAGGGAGAGATGGGAGAGGCCTACACCCTGAGCATCGGAGGGTCGCAGGGCAAAGATCCAAAGATTGGGGAAGTGCATCAAAAAGCAATCCCAGCAGAAGACATTCAAAACGTTCTTCGTCAAGTGCTCATCGAACAATTCGGAGCAAAGCCTCGAGCTTAAGCAAACCGAATGACATCGCCGACGTAAAACCGTGGCGCTTTGTTTTGAAGCCATGGTGCAACGTCTCTAAAGGTCAAACATTTACCCATTTTTCAATGATTTTAAAAGTTGATTTCCTATCACGTTTTGTCAATTGGCTAAGCGCAAGTGGTGAAGATAAAGCACCAATTTCTATACCCCCACAGCGTCAAGATGTCTTCTCACGCTTCATGAATCGCGTCAGCGGTTGATTATTTCTCACTTACCAACACCCAATCATGAGTGCAACAGCGTCCCAGATGGACTATGTCCTACCTAATGAACTCGTCGACGGCATGATTTTAGCCGGCGGCAAGAAAGCAACTGTCAGCATTAAAAACCTGCTGATCCGTGGCTTTTATTCTGGCGCCATTCTCGGCCTTGCCGTCATCCTGGCCCTCACGGTAGGAATCCTCACAAAATTGCCATTTGTGGGATCTCTCCTTTTCCCATTTGGTTTTGCCAGCATCGTCCTATTCGGGATGGAGCTCGTTACTGGAAACTTTGCGTTGCTACCGATGGCAACCTGGGCCGGTAAATGTAGTTGGAAGGCAACTTTCCGAAATTGGACGTGGGTTTGGATTGGCAATTTCATCGGCACGCTCGTTGTGGCGATCATCATGGCCATCAGCCTCACCAGCGGCAGCATGGATGCCTCTGCTGAGAACGTCGGTCCACCCATTTGGGATCTTGTTGCTCAAAAGATCGTTGCTCTGAACCAGATCAATGTGGTGAAGAAGTACGAGGCTCTTGGAAGCATGGGTTTCTTCTTGGCTTTCCTGCGTGGAGTTGTTGCAAACTGGTTGGTTTGCCTTGGCGTCACGATGGCTCTTGTGAGCAAAAGTGTTCCCGGCAAATTGCTTGCCTGCTGGTTGCCGATTACGGCCTTCCAAACGATGGGCATGGAGCACATTGTTGTGAATCAATTTCTGCATACAGCTGGACCAATCCTTGGTTCAGGAGTTCCTTTCTACAAAGTGATTTTCTGGAATTTCCTCCCGGTCACCTTGGGAAACATTGTTGGAGGAATGGTGTTTATCGGCATGCTCTTCTACAGCACCCATCGCACCAAAATTTCAGATGTGCTTCCTGTCGAGCATGATGAAAAACTAGAGCGTGAACTGGCTGCCGAACTTGGTGCCCGCTAATTTCAAATTCCATGAGTGCGATTGACGAGGCCACCCTCTGGGATCGGCTGTCCAAAGCACGTCGGATTCCTTTGAATCCAAGCTGGCTGGGAGAGATTTACTCTCCCAGCCTTTCTGATGAACTTCGTTTTGCCGTAGCTGAGCGCCTGGGAATGTTGGCCGAAACAGGTTGGCCAATCATCCATCGCTTGATCAAAGAGCACGGACTCCAGCCTGAGTTAATTCATGCAGCTGGCCTCTGCCACCAACCTGAAGCAAGGGATTGGCTGCTCACACAACTCAATCAATCCAATGATCCAGATGCCTTTTTACTCAATGCGCTGAGTTGCTGGGGTGCAGAACTCACGACGTCTCAATTTGAGCACATTCTTGAGTTGCCTAGCCAAGCTCAACGCCTCGCTGGTTTAAATCTTCTCAGCTTCAAATCTCATCAACTTCAAGCTGTTGAATTACTGCAATTGTGTGAGCCCGCTCTTCAAGATTGGCGTGATCCTGTTGTCATTGCCTGTATACGCTTGCTACAGCGGCGTGACGAGGCTGTAGTAAGCACTAGGCTTGTCAGTCTGGTCAAAGAAGGATCCGATGCAGCTGCTGAGGCTGCCCTAAGAGCTCTGGGATGCATGGCTACAACTCAAAGCAAATTAGCCTTGAAGTTACTGAGCACAGAACTCAGTGACCAAGAGCGAAGAACACACGCCTTACGCCAACTTAAGCAACAATATTAGAAACATTAAAAATGCCCGGGAGTGCCGGGCTTGATTTCAATTAGATCAAAAACTTACCATTTTTTATACGGCAAGAATTTTCCACACATCGTAATCTTCACCCGATCACCTTTTGGGTCTTCAACCTTGTCCACATCCAACGTAAAATCAATGGCACTCATGATTCCATCACCAAACTTTTCCTGAATAACATCCTTAAGAGGCATGCCATAGACCTGCATGATTTCATAGAAGCGATAAATCAGTGGATCCGTAGGAATCACTGGGTCTAGACTTCCTTTAGTCGGAAACTCTTGCAGCGCAGCAGTAATGGCTGGGTCCAGAGCCAACAAAGTTGCCAATTTCTCCGCTTCTTCAGGGGATGCGGTTGCCTGTCCATAAAAAAGTGAAGCGATCCAAACCTCATCGAGCCCAAGGGCTGCTTCTAAATCAGCGAAGGAAAGCCCCTTGGCCTTTTTTGCCGCCATAAGCGAAGCAGTCAGCGTTGATGGGGAAGGACCAGCCAGTGACGGAGCTAAAGCAGATGTTGTCATGCAATGAAAGACCAAATAAATGAGCTACTTGAGATCAGCAAACCTTGCGGGGCCACTCAGCAGTGAACGAATCATCTACAAGATCAAGACCCAAAACTGATGCATTGACTACCAATCCATGATCTCGAAAGAAGCAATAGCAGCATCTGCGACAGAATGACAGCAAGCAATAAAGCATCATTTATTCATTGATGGCTAGTTCGTACTCATGCTTCTTTCCTCACTCGCAAATCGATTCAATCAATTTCTGGATCAAACCTTAAAAGGTATTAACAGCCTCCAAATGGGCGATTCCCTATCAGTCACACCAGCACTTGCGCGTCAAACCTTTCCAAACCTGCTTATTGAGAGGCTTTATTACGCCGAAGGGCGTCAGCATCCTTGCCACCCACTGCATGGAAGCCATGCAGGTCTTTGCAGAAGCTAGCCCTGAAGGCACATAAAACAGTCTGGTATCAATCACTACCACCGAAGGAGATAATTCTGCGGAACGATCACCTTCGGTTTCGGTCATATCAATGGAAACGTCTCCAGCTGCCGAGAAGCGTGCTTGCTTCAAACAATTGCTACGCAAAATCGGCAGCGGAGAGCACACCAGCAAAGGCCTGACCCGAAGCGAAGCCGATGAGGCCATGGAGTTGATGCTCACGGGAGGAGCATCAGACGTCCAAATCGGCGCCTTCCTGATCGCCCATCGCATCCGTCGGCCTGAGCCCCAGGAGCTCACCGGCATGCTCGACACCTACAGACGGCTCGGACCTTGTCTTCTCAGTGAAGCCGATCAACGCCGGCCGATCTGCTTTGGCATGCCCTTTGACGGCCGATCTCGCACGGCACCGATCTATCCCTTAACAACCTTGCTGTTGGTGGGGTCCGGACAGCCTGTGGTCTTACAGGGAGGGAGGCGAATGCCGGTGAAATTTGGAATCACCGCCGCAGAACTGTTCACTTCCATCGGGCTCAACTTGCATGATTTATCGATTGAGAACGTTCAAAAAGGGTTCAACCAGCATGGTCTTGCCCTCATTTATCAACCGGAACACTTCCCCCTAGGCGAGGCTCTGCTGCCCGCTCGGGATGATCTCGGGAAACGGCCTCCACTGGCCAGCGCCGAGCTGCTCTGGACCGCACACCAAGGTCACCATCTACTAGTGAGTGGCTTTGTGCATCCACCAACGGAAAGCCGAGCCTGGCGAGCCCTGGAATTAGCCGGAGAAAAAGAAGTCATCACCGTTAAAGGATTGGAAGGCGGCACAGACCTGCCTGTGAGTCGAGCCGGGATCACGGCTCGAATTCACAACTCAGGGGAACCCGAACGCCACATTGTTCACCCCCGAGACCACGGCTGCTTCGGAGAGGACCCCCGCTGGGAATCTGAACAGGTCTGGGCTACTCACGCCAAAGAGGCACTGCTGGGCCGAGGGCCCATGGCCGATTCCTTGCGTTGGAACACAGGTTGTTATCTCTGGTTGAGCGGACTAAGCAAAAGCTTGGAGGACGGTGTGGAGGAGGCCCAAACCATGCAAGCCAATGGAGTTGGCACCGCAGCCTTGGAGCAACTGATTGAGTGGCGCGCAACTGTGGGAAGGTAACTAACCGCCTCGATTGAACGTGCGCCGTCCCCACGTTCCAACGCTATTCAGTGCTTTCCTGACGCTGCTCAATGACCGACTGAGCGAAAGCATTGTTTTTCCATTACTGCCTTTTCTGTTGGCATCGTTCAATGCCGACGGGCGCACCCTTGGGCTGTTAGCTGGCAGCTACGCCCTCGCACAGTTCGCAGCAACTCCATTGATCGGAGCCCTCAGTGATCGCTTCGGTCGCAGGCCTGTGATCGCTATCTGCGTGAGTGGTTCCGTCTTAGGCCTCGGACTCTTCGCGATCACCTTGAGCCAAGCCTGGCCGGCTGGTGCTGTGTTGCCCCTCTATCTCCTTTTTGGAGCCCGTCTGATCGATGGGGTGAGCGGGGGAACAGCCGCCACGGCAGGAGCCGTACTCGCAGACATCACACCGCCAGAGAAACGCGCACGCGCCTTCGGATTAATCGGTGTGGCCTTCGGCCTTGGTTTCATCATCGGGCCTTTTCTTGGCGGCCAATTGGCCCGCATTGCCGTCACGGTTCCGATCTGGGTGGCAACCGGCTTCGCCCTGCTCAACCTCGTCGTCGTGCTGACGTTGCTCCCTGAAACCCATCCGGTGTCAGAACGCCGCGACCTGCCCCGCAAACGAGAGCTCAACCCCTTCGCTCAAGTCGCGCGGGTGATTGGCAATCCAGCAGTGGGGCGTCTGGGCTTGGGCTTTTTTCTGTTCTTTCTTGCATTTAATGGCTTCACAGCAATCCTGGTGCTCTATTTCAAACAACGATTCAACTGGGGGCCAGAGCTCGCTACCACAGCCTTTTTGATTGTGGGGGTCGTCGCCACCGTGGTCCAGGGTGGATTGATCGGTCCGTTGGTGAATCGTTTCGGAGAATGGAAACTCACGCTGATCGGCCTCGGTTTGGTTATTGCCGGTTGTTTACTCATCCCCACAACCAATCCTGAACAAGCCAGGACCGGAGTGTTCACAGCCGTTGCGATTTTGGCCAGCGGCACGGGTCTTGTGACCCCAAGCCTTCGCAGCATGGTGTCTCGACGTCTCAGCGATGAAGGGCAAGGGGCTGCCCTTGGCAGCCTGCAAGCACTACAAAGTCTTGGCAGTTTTTTAGGTCCACCACTGGCTGGACTGGGATACGACCTCCTAGGTCAAACCAGCCCATTCTTTGTAAGCGCAGGATTGCTCGTCCTCGTCGTGCTCTTAGTGACCCGCAGTCCCCTAAAAGAGGCCACAGGGTGACGGACGATTGCTACCTTTCCCCTGCGAGCACAGTGCTCTAGACCATTCATGAGCGGCGTCATGCTTCCCGAGAATCTCTACATCAATCGGGAGCTCAGCTGGATCGCCTTCAACAGGCGCGTTTTAGCTCAAGCGCTTGACCCAAGAACACAGTTGTTGGAACAGGCCAAATTCAGCGCCATTTTCAGCAACAACCTTGACGAATTTTTCATGGTGCGCGTGGCGTCCTTGAAGTCTCAGGTTGAAGCGGGCATCGACAAGCAAAGTGAAGACGGGCGAAATCCTCGGGAGCAGCTCCATGAGATTCGTCACCAGCTCTCAGCTCTCCTCGAAGCCCAGCAAAAGCATTACCTCGACCATCTCCGCGTAGGGCTGGAAGACCACGGGGTTTTCCTGTTCAACTACCAACAACTGAACGACGCCCAACAACATTGGGTGGACAACTTCTTTCAGACGGCGATTTTTCCTGTCTTAACGCCATTAGCGGTGGATCCTGCCCATCCCTTTCCATTCGTTAGCAATCTCAGCCTCAACGTCGCCGCCCTGATCCACGACCCAGAGTCGGGTCAACGCCAACTGGCCCGAGTGAAGGTTCCTCAGAAGATCCTTCCTCGCTTTGTCTCGATACCCATTGAGCTTGGCGGCCCTGATGCCAAGCCATTGCACACAGCAGTGCCTCTGGAGCAGGTGATTGCCTTCAATCTCAGCCTGCTCTTCCCAGGAATGAGCATCGAAGGCCATTACTTTTTCCGGGTCACTAGGGATGCAGACCTGGAACTACGGGACCTTGAAGCCGACGATCTCATGATCGCGATCGAACAAGGCTTACGAAAGCGACGGATGGGTGGTGAAGTTGTCCGCCTGGAAGTGGCTGCGGACACACCTCAAGATGTGATTGAGATGTTGATGGACGGCATGTCCGTCGTCGAAGAAGACCTCTACAGGGTGCATGGACCTCTCGGGCTCGATGACCTCTTCGGCTTAATGAGTCTGCCGCTGCCACTTCTTAAAGACGCAACCCATTCAGGTCAAACTCCCGCCGTCCTTAGCCGTGCTCAAAGGGGCAGGTTGGAAGACGGATCGATCAAAGAAGAGGAATTCGAAAGCATTTTCTCAGTCGTGCGTCGCCGCGATGTTCTCCTGCATCACCCTTACGACCTGTTTTCCACGTCGGTCGAAGAGTTCATCAATCAAGCGGCGGACGATCCCCTCGTCATGGGGATCAAGATGACCTTGTACCGCACGTCCAAAGATTCTCCGATTATCGCGGCCCTCATCCGTGCATCAGAAAATGGGAAGCAGGTGATGGCCCTTGTCGAGCTGAAGGCACGTTTCGATGAAGACAACAATATTCAATGGGCCAAACATCTTGAGCGCTCAGGAGTGCATGTGGTCTACGGCGTGATTGGCCTGAAAACGCATACCAAGATTGTTCTGGTCGTACGCAAAGAAAAAGAGCGCTTGCGCAGCTACGTCCATATCGGCACTGGCAACTACAACTCCAAAACCTCTCGTCTTTACACCGATCTAGGCCTGCTTTCAGCACGACCGGAACTCGGCCAAGACCTCGTGGAGTTGTTTAACTACCTAACCGGCTTCTCTAAACAACAAAGCTTCCGCAAATTACTCGTTGCTCCTGTCTCCTTGCGAAAAGGAATGGAGCAATTGATTCGTCGGGAAATCGAACATGCCCACCAAGGACGTGGTGGATCAATCAAAGCCAAAATGAATTCTCTGGTGGATCCCGGAATCATTGCTCTTTTGTATGAAGCCTCCCAAGCCGGAGTCACTATCCAATTAATCATCAGAGGGATGTGCAGCCTTTACCCAGGGCTCGAAGGTATTAGCGACAACATCAGCGTCGTCAGCATTATCGGTCGCTTCTTAGAGCATTCACGCATCTTTTGGTTTAACAACGGCGGCGAACCAGAGGTCTTCATCGGAAGCGCCGACTTAATGCCGCGCAATCTTGACCGACGCGTCGAAGCGGTTGCCCCCATAGAAGAACCAGACCTCAGAGCACAGCTCGAGGGCCTGCTTGAACGCTACCTAACGGACAACAGGGGTGCTTGGGACATGCAAACCGACGGGACTTTTATCCAACGTCATCCCGATGGAGAAGAACGCAACTCCCAATTGCAATTAATGGATGACTGGAAAGGGGGTGCACTAATTCAACCCAATCGTTAACAATTCACGGTGACGATTGGAAATCGAAACAGGAAGAAACCATGCATTTCAGTAGCAATTGACACGGCTCACAGCTCCAAATAACGAGCTACCGAAAGGCTTCAGAATTGCAACCTCTTCTCAGTCTTTAAGGTGCTACATTGCGCCCAAATTCGTCAGGAGACCAGGGTGATGGGGATCCCTCTGGAGTCCAAAGAAGCTGCCCCCAAAGGCACTTCTAAGGAACCTTTATTGCCGGCAGCTAGTCGACGCAATACGGCCAATCAGTCACGTGGCACAAGCTCCGGCCGTGGAAACCGTTCAGGTGGACGTTTAGCCACCGATTCAATTGGTCATTACTTAAGCAGCATTGGTCGAGTACCACTACTCACGGCTGCTGAAGAAATTGAGCTTGCGCATCACGTGCAAGCCATGAAAGAGCTTCTTGACATTCAGGAGGAAGACCGCACCCCTAAACAACGCCATCGCATCCGGATGGGGAAGAGGGCACGCGATCGGATGATGGCTGCGAACCTCAGGTTGGTTGTGAGTGTCGCCAAGAAATATCAGAACCAAGGCCTTGAACTTCTCGACCTCGTTCAGGAAGGGGCCATAGGACTAGAACGTGCAGTCGACAAATTTGACCCAGCCATGGGTTACAAGTTTTCGACTTATGCCTACTGGTGGATTCGTCAGGGCATGACACGGGCGATCGACAACAGTGCGCGCACGATCCGCCTGCCGATTCACATCAGTGAAAAGCTGTCGAAAATGCGCAAAATCACCCGAGAACTCTCACATCGTTTCGGGCGCCAACCAAACCGCTTGGAGTTGGCCCATGCCATGGGCATTGAACCGAGAGATTTAGAGGAACTCATCGCCCAAAGTGCACCCTGCGCTTCCCTTGATGCTCACGCCCGTGGTGAAGAAGATCGCAGCACTCTCGGAGAACTGATCCCAGATCCCAACGGCGATGAGCCGATGGAGGGCATGGATCGCAGCATTCAGAAGGAGCACCTTGGAGGCTGGCTTTCACAGCTCAATGAACGCGAACAAAAAATCTTGCGTTTACGGTTTGGTCTCGGTGGAGAGGAACCTCTCACCCTTGCCGAAATTGGCCGTCAAATCAATGTGTCTCGAGAACGGGTCCGCCAACTCGAATCCAAAGCCATTTTGAAGTTGCGCACGATGACCAATCATCAGCAGGCTGCCTGAGTCGTCCTTGCCTCTGCCATCTCTCTTGCTCATCGCCCTTTGGATGGCTGGTGTTCTTGGCAGCGCTCTGGCCTGCCGTCAACGCTGGCCTAATCAACGCGAGTTGAGTCGCAAGATTGTTCACATCGGTACTGGACCGGTTCTGCCACTCGCCTGGTTTCTCCAGGTTCCTATCTCCATTGCAGTTCCTTGTGCTGTGGTGGTCACCCTGATCGCCTTCATTAATCACCGTTGGAACTTGCTACCCGCGGTGGAAGATGTAGGGCGCAACAGTTACGGAACCGTTGCCTATGGCATCGCCATCTGTCTTCTTCTCATCCTGTTTTGGGCTGAACATCCAGCCGCTGCTTGTGCAGGAGTGCTGGTGATGGCCTTCGGTGATGGCCTGGCAGGTCTGATTGGGCGCGCCGTAAATTCCCCGAACTGGTCAGTCTTGGACCAGCGCAAGTCCTTGATTGGAACAGCGACGATGGCTTTCACCAGTGCTGTGGTACTAGTCGTTTTAGTACTAGTCACCCAAAGCCCACTCGCTCCACTTCGGCTCTTAGCTGTCTGCACGCTGGCTGTCGGGCTCGAACAAATGAGCATCTGGGGCATCGACAACCTCAGCGTGCCCCTGGGAGTGGGCTTGAGTTGGACCTGGATGACGGCCTGATCAAGGCCGAGAGCGTTGCGCTTTAGTTGAGCCTTGCCTTAGCAACAGAAGCAGCGAGCTCACCAAGCAATTCAGCCGTGGTTTCAATGCTGATACAGGCGTCGGTCACGCTCTGCCCGTACGTCAGAGAGTTCCTGTCTGCAGACAACTTTTGATTGCCTTCCACAAGGTGGCTTTCAATCATGACTCCCATGACATGATCCGATTTCTGGTCAACCTGAGACGCAACGGCCTTTAAAACCTCGCTCTGACGGCGAAAGTCTTTACTTGAATTGGCATGACTGCAGTCCACCATCAAGCGATCCGGCAGACCGGCACCCGTCAGTTCGGCAGCAGACTCCTGAATCGATTCCAGGTGGTAGTTGGTTCCACGATTGCCACCACGCAAAACCAGGTGCCCATTTGGGTTTCCAGAGGTACTAACGATCGAGGCATGACCCTCACGATTGATACCTAAAAAATGATGGGGCTTGGATGCAGCCTGCATTGCATTGATGGCAATCGTGGCGCTGCCATCGGTGCTGTTCTTGTAACCAATGGGCATCGACAAACCAGAGGCCATTTCACGATGGGTCTGGCTTTCTGTGGTGCGTGCACCAATCGCGGTCCAGCTGATTAAATCCGCGATGTACTGAGGGACAACAGGATCCAACAGCTCTGTCGCTGTGGGCATTCCTTCTCGAGCCAAATCAAGCAGCAGCGAGCGGGCCATCCGTAACCCTGTATTGATGTCGTAAGAGCCATCGAGATGGGGATCGTTAATCAAACCCTTCCACCCCACGGTGGTACGGGGTTTTTCGAAATACACCCGCATCACAATCTCCAGCTCTGCGGCGTAGCGCTCACGCAAAGGCGCAAGACGACGGGCGTAATCGCGAGCTGCCTCCACATCGTGCACAGAACAAGGTCCAACGATCACTAGCAAGCGCCGGTCCAAGCCACGCAGGATGGCTTGAATGCGGCTGCGAGCCGTCACCACTGTCTCTAAGGCCGTCTGATCAATTGGCAGATCGCGATGCAAGAGAGCCGGAGGGATCAGTGGTCGCGTGTCCACCACATGGAGCTCGTGGGTGGTGGTCATGCCTTGGCCTGAAATTAAATACAGATTACGCAAGTCGATCCACCCCAACAAACAACAGGGTGGAACGCTGACCAACAACAATGGTGTGTATCGCTGTCTGCGCCGCCAAACCCGATGCTGAGCACCTATCGCGAGAACGCCAAGGAACGGGAAAGCCAGGGCATCCCGCCGCTTCCTTTAGATGCCGCTCAGACCCAGGCCCTAACGGAACTTCTTCAAAAGCCACCGGCGGGGGAAGAACAAACCTTGCTGCACCTGCTGAGCGATCGCATTCCCCCTGGAGTGGATGAAGCCGCCTATGTCAAAGCAACCTGGTTGAGTGCCGTCGCCCAAGGCAAAGCGTCCAGCCCTTTGGTGGCACCTTTGGAGGCGGTGCAACTGCTCGGAACAATGGTGGGCGGATACAACGTCGCCGCACTGATCGAACTGCTGAAGCATCCAGACGAAACACTTGCGACCTGCGCCGTTGAAGGTCTAAGTCGCACCCTTTTGGTCTACGACGCTTTTAACGACGTCATGGAGCTGGCACCCAGCAACCGTTATGCCCAACAGGTCGTGGACAGCTGGGCTGCAGCGGAATGGTTTACCCGGCGAGATCAGCTCGCCAAAGAGATCACCGTCACCGTGTTCAAGGTGGACGGCGAGACCAACACAGACGACCTCTCCCCAGCCACCCACGCAACCACGCGTCCAGACATCCCACTGCACGCCCTGGCGATGTTGGAAACCCGCGATCCAGAGGGACTTAACACCATCGAAACCCTGAAGAGGAAAGGTCATCCTGTGGCCTATGTGGGTGATGTGGTCGGCACTGGAAGCTCTCGGAAAAGCGCCATCAACTCTGTGCTTTGGCACACCGGCAATGACATCCCCCATGTCCCCAACAAACGCGCCGGCGGAGTGATCATTGGCGGCAAAATTGCACCCATCTTTTTCAACACAGCGGAAGATTCAGGCGCCTTACCAATCGAGTGCGATGTCAGCGATCTAAACACCGGTGATGTGATCACGATTCGCCCCTACGCCGGCACGATCGAACGCGACGGCTCGGTGATCAGCCGATTTGACCTCAAGCCGAGCACGATCAGCGACGAAGTTCGTGCTGGCGGTCGCATCCCACTGATGATTGGCCGCGCTCTTACCGACAAAGTGCGCAGCCAACGTGGACTCACCCCGTCTGAAACGTTCATCCGGCCAAGCGCTCCTGCCGACACCGGCAAGGGCTTCACCTTGGCTCAAAAGATGGTGGGTAAAGCCTGCGGTCTTCCAGGCGTTCGTCCTGGCACAAGCTGTGAGCCGCTGATGACCACCGTTGGCAGTCAAGACACCACGGGGCCCATGACGCGGGACGAAATGAAGGAGTTGGCCTGCCTGGGCTTTTCCGCTGATTTGGTGATGCAGAGCTTTTGCCACACCGCCGCCTACCCCAAACCAGTGGACCTGCAGACCCAAAAGGACCTGCCTGATTTCTTTGCCCAACGCGGCGGTGTCGCCCTTCGTCCCGGTGACGGCATCATCCACAGCTGGCTCAATCGCATGCTCTTGCCCGACACCGTGGGCACAGGCGGTGACAGCCATACCCGGTTCCCGCTCGGTATTTCTTTTCCAGGAGGCTCCGGGGTTGTGGCCTTTGCTGCCGCCATCGGCGCCATGCCCCTCGATATGCCCGAATCGGTCTTGGTCCGGTTCAGTGGCTCTCTTCAGTCGGGGGTCACACTGCGCGATGTGGTGAATGCAATCCCCTGGGTCGCGATCCAAAAGGGCCTACTCACCGTGGAAAAGTCCAACAAAAAAAACGTCTTCAATGGCCGAATCATGGAAATTGAAGGGTTACCGGATCTCAAGCTGGAGCAAGCTTTTGAGCTCACGGACGCCACGGCCGAACGCTCTTGCGCTGGCTGCACAATCAAACTCTCCGAAAGCACGGTGAGTGAATATCTGAGCAGCAATGTTGCCCTGCTCAAAAACATGATTGCGCGCGGCTACAGCGATGCCCGCACCCTGGCGCGACGGATCAAGGTGATGGAGGACTGGTTGGCCAATCCCCAACTCCTTCAAGCCGATGACGACGCTCAATACGCCGAAGTGATTGAGATCAATCTGGATGAGCTCACCGAGCCCGTTCTCGCCTGCCCAAACGATCCCGACAACGTGAAACTGCTCAGCGAAGTGGCTGGCGAATCGGTTCAGGAGGTGTTCATCGGCTCTTGCATGACCAACATCGGCCATTACCGCGCCGCGGCCAAAGTGCTGGAAGAGGCCGGCGACATCGCCGCCAGGCTCTGGGTTTGCCCACCCACGCGCATGGACGAAGACATGCTCAAGCAAGAGGGCTACTACGCCACATTTGAGGCGGCAGGAAGCCGCATGGAAATGCCAGGCTGCTCGCTCTGCATGGGCAATCAAGCCCGGGTGGATGACGACACCACCGTGTTCTCCACCAGCACTCGCAACTTCAACAACCGATTAGGCAAAGGGGCACAGGTCTACCTGGGCAGCGCCGAATTAGCAGCTGTCTGCGCCCTACTCGGACGCATTCCCACACCCGATGAATACCAAAAGATTGCCGCGGAGAAAATCGACCCACTCTCCGCAGAGCTGTACCGCTATCTCAATTTCGACCAGATCGATAACTTCGTCGAACAGGGACGGGTGCTGAGCGCCTCGGAACAAGCGGAGGTCATGGCCGGCGCCTGAACGGCGTCCGCTTAAAGCCATGACTGCAGCAAGCGACCTAAAAGACAAACAAGATCCATCTGGTTCGAGTCGGAGCATTCGCAGGCTGCTGGAACGGCGCTGGCTAATGGTCGTGCTCGCCTTGATGTTCACGGGGCTTGGCGCAGCCCTCACCGGTGTGTTGTTCAAGGTGGGCATCAAAGTTTTAGGGGCCTGGCGCCTGGAACTGCTGGCAGACCTTCCTGCTTGGGCCGTTCTCCCTGGCTTAGGCGCAACAGGTGGTTTGGTGTCTGGATTGCTGGTGTCGCGGCTGGCACCATCAGCAGGTGGATCCGGAATCACCCACATCATGGGATTCCTGAACCATCGGGCTGTCCCGATGGGTCTCAAGGTGGGCTTGGTCAAATTGGTTGCGGGGATCGTCGCCATCGGCAGTGGCTTCCCCCTCGGGCCGGAAGGTCCCGCCGTCCAGATGGGGGGATCGGTGGCCTGGCAACTCGCGCGTTGGCTAAGAGCACCTGCGGCCTTTCGTCGCGTGATCGTCGCAGCAGGCGGTGGAGCAGGGATTGCGGCCGTATTTCACGCTCCGATTGGCGGATTTTTCTATGCCATTGAGGAATTACTGCACTCCGTAAGACCAGTCGTAATGCTGCTGGTGATCGTCACCACCTTTTTGGCAGATGCCTGGGCGGATGTCTTGGGATTAGCGGGTTTAAGCACGGGTGGCAGCGGACTGGACACTGGCCTTGGCTTTCAGCTGGAGAAGGAATACGAACCATTGGTGAGCTTTTTACCCATAGATCTGGGCTACCTGATCGGACTAGGCGTGGTTGTGGGTGTGTTGGCCGAGCTGTATTGCCGCTATGTCATCGCCATGCAGAAACAAGGTCATCGTTGGTTTGGCGACCGCCTCGTTCTGCGGATGGTGATCAGCGGAGCACTACTAGGGGGGGTGTATTCATGCCTCCCCTCCGAATTTCACAACCTCGAAGGCTTACAAGACCTCATCGGTGATGGGAAAGCTGATATTCCAATGGCGCTCGGCACCTTTGTGGTGCTGTTTTTCAGTACTGGATTAGCAGCAGCCTCTGGTGCTCCTGGGGGCTTGTTTTTCCCAATGCTCACCCTGGGCGGTGCCATTGGGCTTGCCTGTGGCATTTGGGTGGAAGCTCTCACCGGCCACGTACCCAGCACCTATGTCTTTGCGGGAATGGGAGCGTTCGTGGCCAGTTGTTCACGCACACCGATTACGGCCATGTTTTTGGCCTTCGCTTTGACCAAGGATTTGCTGGTCTTAAAGCCAATTTTGGTGGCCTGCTTGGCGAGTTTTCTGATCGCACGCCTGTTTGATCACCGCTCGATCTACGAACGACAGATGGGGCTTGAGTTGCTGGAGGAAGATCACCTCCAAGCCAAAAATGAACATCGGGGAGGCATCTCACCATGAATGGAATGGCTCGATGCGCCGCATGGCCTTTCATCCTGCAGGATGAATTGGTGATGCATAGGCGCTGCTGAACCGCGAAACCCTCCTGTTTGAACCTGCTGTTGCTGAGGTAGGGGCACTGAAAACAGTGCTGGCCTTCCCCAGCACCTACACCGTGGGCATCACCAGCCTTGGATACCAACTCGTATGGGCCAGCTTGGCCATGCGCTCCGACCTGGATGTCAGGAGGCTGTTTACAGATCAGGGCGATCCTCAACATCGTCGCTGTGATCTCTTTGGCCTTTCCCTGAGCTGGGAACTCGATGGACCTGTCCTGTTGGATCTCCTAGAACAACAGCGCATTCCCCTTTGGAGCCATGAGCGGGGTGATCAGGATCCGATCGTCTTCGGTGGCGGCCCCGTTTTAACCGCCAACCCCGAACCACTCGCCCCATTTTTTGATGTTGTTCTTCTTGGGGATGGAGAGGAGCTACTGCCCGCCTTCATCGATGCCCTCCAGCAAGTGCGGGACGAACCCCGTCCCAAGCGCCTTCGTCATTTGGCGCAGATCCCTGGCATCTACGTGCCCGATCTCCATGCTCCGCAGTTCAGTGCCGACGGCGCCCTCTTAGGCATACAACCCAGGGAGGCGGATCTACCGGAGCGAATCGCGAAGCAAACCTGGAGGGGCAACAGCCTTAGCCACTCCACGGTCATCACCCCTGAGGCCGCTTGGCCTGACATTCACATGGTGGAGGTGGTGCGCAGCTGCCCCGAACTATGTCGCTTCTGCTTAGCGAGTTATCTCACCTTGCCCTTCCGAACCCCATCTCTTAATGACGGCCTGATCCCTGCCGTCGAAAAAGGGCTTCAGGCAACCCGTCGTCTGGGCTTGCTTGGTGCCTCCGTGACCCAACACCCCCAATTCAGCGATTTGCTGCAATGGCTGGATCAAGACCGCTTTGATGACTTACGCGTGAGCGTCAGCTCCGTGCGAGCTGCCACCGTGACCCCTCAACTAGCAGCAACCTTGAGTCGCCGCGGTAGCAAGTCGGTCACGATCGCCATCGAAAGCGGCAGTGATCGGATGAGACGCGTCGTGAATAAGAAACTCAGCCGGGAAGAAATCAGCGCAGCCGCCCGTTATGCAAAAGAAGGAGGGCTGAAAAGCCTCAAGCTCTACGGAATGGTGGGACTTCCCACGGAGCAGGACGACGACATCGAAGCAACCGCCGATCTGCTGCTGGACCTTAAGAAACACACCCCAGGGCTGCGCTTCACCTTGGGCGTGAGCACCTTTGTTCCCAAAGCCCACACACCCTTCCAGTGGCAAGGGGTTCGGCCAGAAGCTGACAAACGCCTCAAACGACTCGCGAAACGGCTGAAGCCAAAAGGAGTGGAACTACGACCTGAGAGCTATGGCTGGAGCGTGATCCAAGCCCTGCTCTCCCGTAGTGACCGTCGTCTAGCGCCGGTGATCGCAGCTGTTCGGGGCTCCCAGGAAAGTCTTGGTGGCTGGAAAAAGGCCTATCGAGCCGCACGATCGGACGAGTTACCACCCGCTAGCTCTGCCGGAGTGCCCTTACCGCGCCCCCCCGCCTGGGAGGAGGTGGTCCATCACACCTGGAGCGATGAACAGATTCTTCCCTGGTGTCACCTTGATGGTCCCCTTCCCGGCGACACGCTTCTCAAGCATCAGCGCCAAGCGCTGAGTCCAGAGAACGCTGCTGACAATGCTCCTGACTCGGTCTGAGCAAACAGCGCAATCCCGCCAACAAGATCCAACCAGCAATATTCACGCGACTATCAAAAAACGGCAAATCAGTGCCATGCAGCACCATCAAGATGAGCACTGCTGCCCACCAGGCACGGTCAAACAATCGTGATAACCCACGACGGAGCGCAACGATTAACAAGGCCAGCACCAGCGCCGCTACCAAAAACGCCACTGGCAATCCATGGGCAATGGCCAGTTCCAGGGGAAGGTTGTGAGCATGGCCATGCCATTTCCCCGTTCTGAGCGGATAAATCACTGAAAAAGCCGCTGCCCCCCATCCGAGCCAGGGCCTCTCAGCGATCAACTGAAGCGCCACCCCCCACTGACTCAGACGCGTGGAGGCAAGGACGCGCTCCCCAGCGTGCTGACTATCGCTGAGCCGGCCCCAAATCCCCTCTGGCACCAGCGACCGCGCAGGGGCCTGAAGCAGCAACGGCACCCCAGGAACAACAGACGCAATCAATAACCCAAGCCCAACAACCAATAAGGGCACAAGCCAAGGCCAGCTGATCGGACCCAGCACAATCGGTAGCGCCAGCACCAGCGCGCCCCAGCCATTCCGCGACTCCGTGAGCACAAGGGCCGTCACAAACGCGACCACCAGGCCCAGAACAACACCCCGCCGCAACTTATTCAGGCCCGGTTGAATCAGAGCTGCCAGCGCCAACGGCCAAACCAGTGCCAACCAGGCTGCAGCGATATTGGCGTAATCAAACAGCCCCGACAGACGACCCTCTGGTTCGCCACCAGGGGTCATGAACCAAATAATCGATCCACCTAAGACTTGCCAGGGGCCTTGCCATCCCCACCAAAGTTGTCCCAAACCCGTCAACACCACTGGGAAGCTACCCGCCACCAACCAAAGCGCAGAGCGACGGCGTGCCTCAACCGAGCTGACATAAGGCTGAAAGCCCCAAAACGCCCAGAAGAAAGGCAACCAGTTCCCCATACCCACCCAGGCCAGGGATCCGGAGTAAGAAGCAAAGCATCCGATCACCATCAACAACGACGCCACAAACAAGGGCGCATTCCAAGGGTCACGCCAAAACGGACGCTCACTCCTCCAACTGCCCATCAGCAGAGAGGGAAACAACAACAAACTGGCCAGCAGTGCCGAAGAAGGCAGTAAAAACAAGCCGATTTGGAAACATCGCCAACCCCAGCGCGACGCTTCAAGCGGGCGGGACGAATCGATTCGCTGGATCACGCGAATACCGCCGTGCGGCCGCGATACACCATGACCTGTCGGCACAAATGCAGCCGCAGTGCCCTGGCCAAGGCCAAACGCTCCGTATCCCGACCCTTGCGGATCAAATCCTCCACCTCATCGCGGTGACTCACAGAAAGAGTGGCCTGCTCAATGATCGGACCATCATCCAGCTGTTCAGTGACGTAATGCGCCGTGGCACCAATCAGCTTCACGCCCCGATCCCAGGCGCGGTGATACGGCTGAGCCCCCTTAAAGGCCGGTAAGAACGAGTGATGGATATTGATCACTTGGGAGAAGCGCTCTAAAAATTCTCCACTCAGCACCTGCATGTATTTCGCCAGCACAGCGAGCTCAATGCTCTGCTCTTCCAAGAGGTCAAGAACGCGAGCCTCAGCCTCTCGCTTGGTGGTCGGAGTCACTGGAATGTGGACAAATCGCCCACCAAAATCACCACAGAGTGGTTCTAAATCGGGATGGTTAGAAATCACCAAAGCAATCTCCATCGGCAATTCACCACTGCGAGAGCGCCAGAGCAAATCCAGCAAACAGTGGCTCTGCTTACTCACAAAGATGGCAACACGGGGCAACTCATCGGAGAAGTGAAGCTGTGCCTCACCACCAAGCCGGTCTGCAAGGGCACGCACCGCTGGTTCAATCGCATGCCGAGGCAACCCAAAGCCATCAAGCCCCCACTCAATCCGACTCAAAAACAACCCTGCACCCGAGTCGGTGTGGTGGTCAGCGTGACGAATGTTGCCGCCATTGGCCGCCACCCATCCAGCCAGCTCACTCACGAGTCCTGACCGATCAGGACAGATCAGTTGAAGGATGACCGTTGACCCGTTCACACGCAGCAGAAATTCACAAGTTCATTCTCTCTTGGCAGTCAGTGCTCAGGGATCGGAATAACGCAGGTAAACTCGCCTCCTCCCTTGTTTTTCTATCCCCATGCTGAGCGCCCTGCGTCGCCTCGCTGCGTTTTGCCTCTGCGTGTGCCTCTGCTTCGGCCTCGCAGCCTGCAGCGGTAATGGCAATGCCAAGCCCGCAACGATTAGCCCTGAAGACATGGCTGTGATCCGCAGGCAGGCAGAGGGATTCACCCAAGCGCAGGAGCGTCTCCCAGACCTGGCAGCGCTCGTCAATCAGCGCGATTGGACCTTCACCCGCAACTTGATTCACGGACCCATGCAAGAGGTCGGTCGCGAGATGTTGTACATCAATCAACGCCTGCTTCCAAACGACCGCGCCGAAGCCAACAAACTGGCGACAAAGCTCAAAGAAGCTCTCGCTGACGTGGATGAAGCCGCCCGTCTCCAAGACGGAACACGCTTGCAGAAGTCCTACACATCCGTTGCAACGGGTTTTGCGAATTACGCTCGCGTCATTCCCGCCGAAGCTCTGAGCTGATTATCTCGATTGCCGTGATTGGTGCTGGTGCCGTAGGCGCCGGCACGGCTTGGCATCTGGCCCGTCAAGGACACAACGTTTCGTTGATCGATCCGTCCTTGGAAGCGCCAATTCAGCGCAACAACAGCCTTGACCAAGCCCTCAATGGCACGACGGCGTCGCTTGGGGTCTTGATGGGGCACGTGTTTCGTCGTTCCAGCGGACGAGCTTGGCGGCTGCGTCAACGCAGCATGGAGCTTTGGCCTCAATGGGTGGAGAGGCTGAACCATCCGGATACGCCCCTGCAGCTCGACTCTCCACTGATCCAGCTGGCTTCTGACCCCGTGGAATCAGAACGCATGCAAAGTCTTGCCAATCAACGCCGCGAGCTTGGACTCGAAAGTTTTAGTTCAGCGAACTCAGAGTCCCATCAGATTCCATGGCCCAATCCTGGGCATGGAGGATTGTGTTCTCACAACGACGGCCGCATTGACCCCCTTGCCCTGCAACGGGCGCTCAGACGCAGCCTCAAAACAGAAGAGGTGGCACTCTTACCGGCTCGCGTCACAGCACTCCATCGACAGAATCCTGATGAAGGAAACCGCTGGGGCCTGGAACTGGACACAGGCCACAACACCCACTACGACGTTGTTGTGATCTGCACAGCCTTGGCCAGTGCACTGTTGCTGCAACCGCTTGGGCACGAGTTTCCGATGGAAGCAGTCTTAGGCCAGGTCCTCGATCTCCAAGTTTCAGCCACCACCAAGGCCTGGGATCATTGGCCAGCAGTGCTGGTCTGCAATGGAGTGAATCTGATTCGCCATGGACACAACAGGCTTTGGCTTGGAGCAACCCTGGAACACGGCGAAGAACCATCCACTGAGGAGCCTTCAATCATGCGGCGATTGGATGGCCTGGCACCGAACTGGCTACAGGAGGCCGAGGTCGTCGATCAATGGCATGGCCTCAGGGCCAGACCCTCTGGGCGGCCAGCTCCATTGCTTGAGGTCTTGGAGCCAGGCTTGATTCTGGCCAGCGGTCACTATCGAAACGGAGTTCTTTTGGCTCCTGCTACGGCAGACTGGGTTGGTCAGCAAATGATGAATACAACCAAGATTCCCGCTTCCTGACCTTGTCTCCACTCGATCGTTATTGGTCTTTGACACCTCAGATGTAGAGATGACATGCAAGTAAATCGCTCATTCGACCTCATGAGTCGCCGTTTCTTGAACCGCTCCAGCACTGCACTGATCGGTGTTGCAACCGCTTTCAGTCTTGCTGCCTGCTCGTCAAGCGATCAGGGAACTGGCAAACAACAAGGCCGTCTATCAGCCGCTGGCGCATCCTTTCCAGCTGCGATTTACCAACGCTGGTTCCAAGATCTGGCGCCCCAAGGGATCCAGGTCAATTACCAATCCGTTGGATCAGGTGCAGGGGTCAGACAATTCACGGCAGGCACCGTTGATTTCGGGGCATCTGACAAGCCAATGCAAGCCGAGGCCATTGCCAAAGTGAGTCGCGGCGTCGTCCAGGTCCCGATGACAGCAGGCGCCATCGCAGTGGCCTACCACAATCCAGGCTGTGAGTTGAAGCTCACGCGAGAGCAACTTGCTGGAATCTTTTTAGGCAACATTCGCGATTACAAGGAATTGGGCTGCCCATCCAAAGCAATCAAGGTGGTGCATCGCTCCGATGGCTCTGGCACCACTTACAACTTCACCAAGCACCTCTCTGCCATCAGTCCGGAATGGAACAGCGGTGTTGGCGCCAGTAAATCCGTGCAATGGCCAACAGGCGTTGGAGCCAAAGGCAACGAGGGTGTAGCCGCACAACTCACCCAGATTGATGGCGGGATTGGCTACGTCGAACTGGCCTATGTCAAAGGAGATCTACAGGCGGCTGCCATTCAAAACGGTTCTGGGAAAAAGGTGGTGCCCACCAATGCCACGGCGAATCGTGCCCTTGGTTCGATCGACCTCGGACCCAATCTCACCGGCAGCAATGCCAACCCCATGAACGGATATCCCATCGTGACCTTCACTTGGGTGCTCGCTTATGCCAATGGCAATGGCAACAACACGGACGTACTCAAATCAACCTTCGATTACATGTTGTCTGAGGAATCACAGGCGAAAGCTCCTGAGTTGGGCTACATCTCCCTTCCCCCAGATGTGATCATTCAAGCCAAAGCGGCGGCTAACACAATTAAGGAGTAAATATGTTTCATTTCAAGCCAATAAAAATAACTATAAAAACCAACCAAACATTCGAACTGTCAATAACAACGAGATCCAATAGTTAAGTATTTTATCAGCAATAGACATGCCACCTTCTCCTTAAGGCTGAAGTCGAGACACTTTTGACACTCGCTTAAGAAGCATTAAACGGACTTTTGCATCAATCGATCAATCTTGAATTGAAAAAGACCAGCCAGCCAGCTGACCATAGGCATTAAAAAAGCCCCCAATTATGGGGGCAAATAGGTTGAAACCACGAAAAACTAAGGACTTATTGAATTACTTAGTTTCTGTGAATTCAGCATCGATAACATCATCTCCAGCATTGCTAGATCCATCTCCAGAGTTACCCGCAGCTGCACCCTCTTCTCCAGAAGCTGCAGCTTCTGCACCAGCCTGTTGGTAAACAGATGCACCAACGGTATAGAGCTCTTGCTGTAACTCTTCAAGGAGAGTCTTCATCGAATCAAAGTCCTCTTTTTCCGTCGCCTCCTTGAGCTTGGTGGCCTTCTCTTCAACCTTGGCCTTGGCCTCGGCATCAACCTTGTCGCCCAGTTCAGCCAGTTGCTTTTCAGCCTGATAGGCGAGAGTTTCAGCCTGATTCTTCAGGTCGATTTTCTCGCGCTTCTCCTTATCAGCACTGGCATTGCTTTCGGCATCCTTCACCATCTTCTCGACTTCATTGTCAGAAAGGGTGGAGGCTCCGGTGATCGAGATCGACTGCTCTTTGCCGCTGCCCTTGTCCTTGGCGGTCACGCTCAAGATGCCGTTGGCATCAATGTCGAATGTGACTTCGATCTGAGGCACACCGCGAGGGGCAGCAGGAATGCCATCGAGACGGAAGGTTCCCAGACTCTTGTTATCTGAAGCCATCTCGCGCTCACCCTGGAGCACATGAATCTCAACGTTGGTTTGACCATCCACAGCAGTGGAGTAGGTCTCTGATTTTTTGGTTGGAACGGTGGTGTTCCTCGTGATCATTTTTGTCATCACACCACCAAGCGTCTCCACACCTAGGGATAGGGGTGTGACATCCAGCAAGAGAATGTCTTTGACTTCTCCAGCCAAAACACCACCTTGGATGGCGGCACCGATCGCCACCACCTCATCAGGGTTCACGGTCTGGTTGGGGTCCTTGCCGGTGGTGCGCTTCACCAGCTCGAGCACAGCCGGGATGCGGGTGGAGCCACCCACCATCACAATCTCGTCAAGCTCACTCGATGAAAGCTTGGCGTCTTTCAGAGCCTGTTCAACCGGAATGCGGCAACGATCGATCAGCGTGGAAGCCAGCTCTTCAAACTTGCCGCGCGTCAGGGTGAGATCGAGATGCTTAGGTCCTTCCGGGGTCGCCGTAATGAAGGGCAAATTGATCTCGCTCTGGGTGGCGCTCGAGAGCTCAATTTTCGCCTTCTCAGCAGCTTCGGTCAGACGCTGCAGAGCCTGCTTGTCCTGACGAAGATCAATGCCTTCGTTGGATTTGAAGCTATTGGCGAGGTGGTCGACGATCACCTTGTCGAAATCATCACCACCAAGGTGCGTGTCACCCGAAGTGGAGAGAACTTCGAACACTCCATCTCCAACTTCCAGCACAGACACGTCAAAGGTGCCGCCTCCAAGGTCGAACACGAGGATGCGTTCATTGCTTTTTTTGTCGAGGCCGTAGGCCAGCGCAGCGGCTGTGGGCTCGTTAATGATGCGCAGGACTTCCAGGCCTGCGATCTTTCCGGCGTCTTTTGTGGCCTGGCGCTGGGAATCGTTGAAATAAGCGGGAACGGTAATGACCGCTTGGGTCACGGTTTCACCGAGGTACTTACCAGCATCTTCAGCAAGTTTGCGCAGAACCTGGGCGCTCACCTCCTCAGGGGCGAACTGCTTCTCAAGAACAGGACATTTAACTTTGACGTTGGATCCAGATTTCTCGACCGAATAACTGACCTCTTTGGATTCATCATTGACTTCGTCTACACGACGTCCAATGAAACGTTTGACGGAATAAAACGTGTTGTCGGTGTTCATCACCGCTTGACGTTTCGCGATCTGACCAACCAGCTGATCCTGATTTTTTGTGTAAGCGACCACCGATGGAGTGGTGCGAAAGCCCTCAGCATTGGCGATCACGGTGGGCTTGCCGCCCTCCATCACCGAGACACAACTGTTGGTGGTACCTAAATCAATGCCGACAACCTTGCCCATCAGTGCCCTCCTATCCCTCGAAAAAGTGTGACTAGAACTCGTGCATCTTCGTCAGAGACATCACCAAGAGGCGAGGTGTGGTTCCCGAACAGGCCGAACGGCAGGCTGGTCACGGACTGTCAAATAAAGGAATGATCAGCGGAACCACGGCACTGGTCGGACTGTTGGGACAACCAGTCAGTCACTCACTCTCACCGGCCATGCAAAACGCAGCCCTGAAGGAGATGGGGCTCGACTGGAGCTTCCTGGCCCTGCCGTGCCGCGCTGATGATCTCGCCACTGTGCTCAAGGGACTGGAGGCCGTGGGGTGCCGTGGGCTCAACGTCACCATCCCCCACAAGCAGGCCGTCTCCCTCCTCTGTGTCGAACTCAGTCCGCTGGCTCAACGGCTTGGCGCCGTGAACACCATGATTCCATTGTCCAGTGGTGGCTGGCACGGACACAACACCGATGTAGAGGGCTTTTTGGCCCCGCTCCTTCACAACAATGCCAACTGGAGCGGAACGCGAACTGTGGTGTTGGGTTGTGGCGGAAGCGCCCGAGCCGTTGTAGCGGGATTACAGGACTTAAACCCAAGCGAAATCACAATCGTGGGGCGTCGGGATAAAACACTCCAACCGTTTTGCAGCGATCTTCAGCAAGGAAGACCAGCCAGCAGTGTCCAGTTACAACCTCTTTTAGACAACGACCCACGCCTTGAAACCCGAATTCAGCAAGCGGATCTGGTGGTCAACACCACGCCCATTGGCATGAGCAGCCATCAGCATGATCAAGGCCCGGTTCTACCCCTCGGCGAAGACATCTGGAACAACCTCAGATCTCACACCGTGCTCTACGACTTGATCTACACACCACGACCCACGCCATGGCTGCAGCGCGGGGAAGCGTTGGGCTGCCGCACCCACGACGGCCTGGAGATGCTTGTGCAGCAAGGGGCCGCCGCGCTCCGTTGTTGGAGCGGCATGGCTGAGGTTCCAGTAGACGCAATGCGGGAAGCAGCGCTCGAAAACCTGAGCCATCCCTAAACGCGACCTAGCCTTGAAGCAATCTCCAGCTTCAACCTGTGCCCATCCCCATCTGGCAGCGCCTGCTTGGTTTGTTGGTTTACGTCTTGCCATGGAGCGATGCCATCCCCATCGGCCAACATCTGTTCATTCAGTTCCCTGTGTTGCAGTGGCTGACCCTGCCGGCCTTGCCTCTGTTCATTTTGGAACGGGGAATTCCTTTCGGTCTTGGGAACCTTCTGGTGTTTTTCTTGCTGTTCTTAGCGGTGGTGAGAAATCCAAACGTTCCTTACTTCATTCGCTTCAACACCTTGCAAGCGCTACTGGTTGACATCGTGGTGGTACTGATCGGCTATGCCTTCACCATCCTGTTGCCCATCGGTGGCGGACTGATGATGCGCACCCTTTCCAGCACTGTGGTCGTGGGTGTTTTGGCCGTTGTGATCTTTGCCTTAATCGAGTGTTCTCGAGGTCGTGAGCCCGACCTGCCGGGTTTGAGTCAAGCGGTTCGCATGCAGTTGTACTGATCCCCACAACACCAGGCGATATGGTGGTAGATCCGTCGCTCATTTACTGAGCCTTCAGTCCCAGTCGGATCTGTCTCCATGACCCAACAGCCTTACTACGAGACCATGTACATCCTCCGCCCGGATATCCCGGAAGAGGAAGTTGAGTCTCACGTGACCAAATACCGCGACATTTTGACTGAGGCGGGTGCTGAAGTTCTCGATAATCAAATGCGAGGCAAGCGTCGTCTGGCCTATCCGATCGCCAAGCACAAGGAAGGCATCTACGTGCAGCTGAGCCATAACGGTGATGGCCAACAAGTGGGCGTCATCGAAAAAGCAATGCGTCTCAGTGAAGATGTGATTCGCTATCTCACCGTGAAGCAAGAAGGCCCGTTGCCTGCTCCTCGCGTCGCTCCTGGAACAGAAGCACCAGCCGAACCTGAAGCGGCTGCTCCTGCCTGACGGCCATTGTGCAAGCCATGGACGGGCGATAACGTCCGACCATGGCGCATCAGGACTCCAACTATTGCTCACCTCCACCGGTCTGGAAAGCCGCCAGACCCCCCAGTGGTGACGTCGAAGCACTCAAAGCCAGGGTGCACGAACTCGAAGAGCAGGTCAGGGACTACGAATCGCTGCTGAGCGAACTCCCTGACCTTTTTGAACGCAAATTCCAACAGAGATTGGAACCGCTCTTGGAACGCTATCGGTTGTTGGCTCAGGCTCAGCAACTCAATGCTGCACCTCCCGAAGCTGAGATTGTGCCTCTGCCCTTGCGCGCCGATCGACAAGGACAGCAGCGGCACAACATCGCAGCCTGATCTCAACGCCGATGCTTGGCGGCCCATAAGCGTGTGGGTAGGCCCCAGACGTAGATAAAGCCTTCAGCAGCACGATGATCAAACTTGTCTTCGCTGCCGTATGAGGCCATCTCGGGAATGTACAAGCTGTTGTCTGTGGAAGCTCTCCCAGTCACCGTGGCATTGCCCTTGTGAAGCTTCAGGCGCACGACCCCATTCACGTGGACCTGCGTGCGATCCATGAAGCCATCAAGTGCATCTTTGAGAGGACCAAACCAAAGGCCCTGATAGACGAGATCTGCCCATTGCATCTCGAGCTGGCGCTTGGTCCGCAAGACATCGGCGGCAAGGGTGAGACTCTCCAACTCCTGATGCGCCCGAATCAACAGCAGTAAGCCAGGCGTTTCGTAAATTTCCCGACTTTTAATTCCCACTACACGGTTCTCGATCATGTCGAGACGACCAATGCCATGGGTGCCTGCCAAACGGTTGGCTTCCCGGATCAGCGACACGGGCTCCAGCCGTTTGCCATTAATGGCCACGGGATTCCCACCTTCAAACTGGATCTCTATCTCCTCGGCATCGTTCGGGGTTTGGTCCACGGAACGGGTCATCGCAAAGACCTCTTCTGGTGGCGCCACCATCGGGTCTTCCAAGGGACCAGCTTCGATGCTGCGCCCAAGCAGATTGAGATCGATTGAATAAGGGGATTTTTTGCTCACGGGGGATGGCATGCCAAACCGCTCGCCGTAGGCAATGGTTTCCTCCCGGCTCATGCCCCATTCACGCGCTGGCGTCAACACCTTTAAATCAGGCGCAAGCGATGCAATTGCCACATCAAAACGCACCTGATCGTTTCCCTTGCCGGTGCAGCCATGGGCTACAGCATCAGCTCCTACCTCTCTTGCCACCTCCACGAGACGACGAGCAATCAGAGGACGCGCCAAGGCCGTTGAGAGGGGATAGCGACCCTCATAAAGAGCATTCGCACGAATCGCAGGAAAGGCGAATTCCTCGATGAAGGGCTTAATCAGATCACCAACCAAAGACTGACTCGCCCCCGCCTCGAGTGCTTTGAGGCGGATTGGCTCCAGTTCATCGCCCTGGCCGAGATCAGCCGCGAAGGTGATCACCTCCTCCACACCCCATTCCTGCTTGAGGTAGGGAATGCAGACGCTGGTGTCCACCCCACCGGAATAGGCGAGAACGACCTTGGTTGCGCGTCCCATCAGGTGGACTCCTGCTCTGAATCAGATTGCACTGATTCTCCACTCCCGTCGGCCCGCTGGAGCGATTGGGGAGTCAGCCTAGCGAGCCAAAACAGCCAAATCGCCATGAAGAAGGCAGGAACAAACAACAGTGCAAGCACTGGAACTGAGGACACCACAAGCGGATCTGGATGCAAGCGCCCCCACTTCCACAGACCAAAACTCACTAACAAAGCCCCGCCCCACACAGAGAGGAGCAGCCACACCTTGGCCAAGAGAAGCCCTCAAGACTGCACTGACCTATGATGATCGATTACGGAACTGGACAGTGTCGTCTGAGTTGAGCGCCCTCGACAACATCAATCCAGCTCTCACCCGTTACGGGCGGAAAGAACCTGCACCGGTGCTGCCCCTTCGCGAAGAGCCCGACTTACTGAGTTGGCTGGAAACAAGTGGACGCCTTGTGGAAGACGAGGAATCCAGCACAGCTGAGGTGAGCACAGTAGAAGAAGAAGAGCTGTCTGCTCTCATGGGCGAAAAAGAGGATTACAACGCTGCCGATGAGCAAACAGAAGAGAATTGGGAAGATTGATTTAAGGTCCCTGCCCTAAGCCGTTAAAGGAACGGGACGTGAACGACACACAAGAGACTCCTCCACCCCTCAAGGGGAAAGTCTCTGCAGGTGTGCTTGCCGTTGTTGTGGTTGCAGCAGCGTTCGCATCAGACCGCTGGATCCCCAACAGCCTGCTGAGCCTCCCCTTGCTGATTGCGACATTGATCGCTGCAATCGTGACCTGGTGGGGTGTACCAAAGCTGCGTGGCTTAAAGCTCGGGCAAGTGATCAGGGAAGAGGGGCCCCAGGCCCATCTCACCAAATCAGGAACGCCCACAATGGGCGGACTGCTGGTGGTGCCGGTCGGCGTGATCGTGGGCGGCCTCATCAGTTGGAACGGTCAACCCGCTGAACAACTGTTAGCCGTGGCGTTCATCACCCTCGCCTACATGGTGGTGGGCGGAATTGACGATTGGCGCAGTCTCACCAAACACACCAACACCGGCTTAACACCACGCGGAAAATTACTTCTTCAAGCCTTAGCCGCCGTGATCTTTCTGATCTGGGCAGGAATGCGCGGTTGGATCAGTGGCGATGTGGCCTTGCCGTTTGACATCAGCCTTCCCTTGGGCTGGCTGATTTGGCCTCTTGCAGTGTTTGTATTTTTAGCCGAAAGCAACGCCACTAATCTCACAGATGGCCTGGATGGCCTTGCCGCCGGTTGCGGTGCCTTGGTGTTCACGGGGATGGCACTCCAACTCACACTGCGCGGAAACAGCGGAGATCCAAGCCTGGCTGGATTCTGCATGGCCATGGCGGGCTGCTGGATTGGTTTTCTTGTGCACAACCGCAATCCAGCCAAAGTATTTATGGGCGACACCGGCTCTCTGGCCATGGGCGGTGCTCTCACCGCTGTGGCCTTGCTGACAAACAGCCTTTGGCCTTTGTTGGTGATGGGTGGAGTCTTCCTGGCGGAATCTCTCTCCGTGATTATTCAAGTGTGGGTTTTTAAAGCAACCAAAGGTGCAGATGGAGTTGGGCGAAGAGTGTTCCGCATGTCACCCCTGCACCATCATTTTGAATTAGGCGGTACACCAGAGCAGCTTGTGGTTCCTGGATTTTGGTTAGCAACGATGGGGCTCGTATTAATCGGTTTAGCCTTACGCCCCCTCTAAGTAAAATTGCTTCAACTACGCAGCACGATCTTCTAAGCGTGAAAGATTCCAACCCATAGGCATAGGAATGACCTTTGGCTTTGGCATGAGCATTTCAATTTCACGACAAGCTTGTGAGTAGGCGAAAAATCCTGACATTCTTCGCCGATCAGATCTCCCACTTTTCGTAACTGCCCGATCAACAGTGACTCCCTCAGTCTCAGCATTTTCAAAAGCATTCAACAATGGAATTTCTGTGTCAAGAATTTGGATATTGAAACCACTCAAGATGCTCCGAGCAAGCTGAATCGAAGCCTTCTTTCTCGCATCTGCCTTCACAATGAGCGCTGCATAAGGGATGTCAAACTTGTTGAGCATGCATGACATTTCTACCGTTAATTCTATTGATCTACTTTGTGCCGTTGTAGGGAGAACGATAAAATCAGAACCTTCAACTAAATTCTTTAGTTCCTCTTCATTGCTACTAGCCTGACCATCAGTCACGACAATTTCCGCACCTCTTGTTGCTTTTGCCGCCGCTTCCATCGGCACAACATCAAACGGGAGCAAACCTCTTGAGGCATATGCAGTGGCTGATCGATTGCGATCAGAATCAACCAGGACAACAGAGCGGCCACTATTGGCCCAATGAGCAGCAAGATGAATGCTTGTGCAAGTTTTAGCTACTCCTCCTTTTTGCCCAAAAGCAGTAACAAACACAATGTGCATTTATAACAATGCATCTTTTATACCTCATAATCTATTTTCCGCAAGAGGGGTTCCAAGAAAACTGGATTATTGAGCGGGATACATGGATAAAAAAGACAGCTCTTTTGATTACAAGACTAAATCTAACCTTGTATACAAGCCCATCTGACTCCCCTGACTAACTATCGCGACACAAAACGTCTATCTGATTCTAATTTAAGCAATACCAGCGAGATCAGTGAATATAAGTTTCGGCATCTAGCCTCATTAACGGCAAGGGGATTTGATTGAGCCAACCAGAAACCGGCATCGGAGACTCTCTTCCAATGGATTTCTACATCTCAGCGAGTCCTACTACCAATCGCTTTTGTAAGCCTGATAGAAGATAATTGTGGAGTTCACTCTTGTCTGCAGACCAACCCAAGACACCCAGCATCAAAGAAAAACCTAAAACCCTCAACCCCTGTATTCATCAACAGTCCCTTGGATCATCAAGACCATGAGTTACTTCACCTGGAAAGAAGCTGGCCTCACGAGCGACTGCTCCAGCCTTGAGGCGATGGCCTCCCGCTTTGAAGAAGCAGCCAGCCTGATGCGCCGCATGGCAAAACAGGGCTTTGAGCTCAACTCACAAGGGCGTCAACAACGCATCACCCACAGCGATGCCGATGTCTTTGAGTCTTGGGGCTTTGTGAATGAAGAACCTGCCTTCCGCCAGCTCACCTTGATCACCGATCCATCCACCGAGTCGCCCTTGTCTTAATCAACGACGGCGAAAGCCACCAATCACCCACACCAAAACAAACAAAAAGGAAGACAGGCCGAGGTAGATCAACGCCCACTTTTGAACGGTGGCGATTTCCCAGCCAAACACGAGACCATTGGCCGCGTCTCCAGCCGTTGTAAACGCGAGCGGCAAAGGCATGAGGGCAGAGCGAGAGGATCAAGCCATGCTGCCTTGAAACCCGCCATGACGAACTTCCCAAAGACAGTGATGCTGCTCGGCAGCGGCGAACTAGGCAAAGAGGTGGCGATCGCCGCCCAGAGACTGGGTTGCCACGTCATCGCCTGCGACCGTTATGCAGGCGCGCCAGCCATGCAGGTCGCAGATCAGGCAGAAGTGCTGACCATGACAGATCCCAACGCCCTAAAGGCTGTTGTGAACAAACATCAGCCGGATGTGCTGATCCCGGAAATCGAAGCGTTAGCTGTGGATGCCCTGCAAGCACTGGAAGACAACGGCATCTGCGTGATTCCCACCGCCAGGGCCACTGCGGTCACGATGAATCGTGACCGAATCAGAAATCTTGCTGCTGGTGAACTCGGGCTACGCACCGCACGCTTTGCCTATGCCTCCGATGCACAGGAGCTCCACCGTGCCGCCGCACCATTGGGTTGGCCCGTGGTCGTCAAACCAGTGATGAGTTCCTCGGGGAAAGGCCAAACCGTGGTTCACGCCGCTGCTGAATTAGATCAGGCCTGGGAGATCGCCATGGCAGGAGCCCGGGGCAGTTCGGCCCAGGTGATCGTGGAGGAATTTCTTGAGTTTGATCTTGAAATCACCCTGCTCACCATCCGTCAACGGGACGGCACCACCCTGTTTTGCCCACCGATTGGTCATCAACAAGCCAACGGCGACTACCAATGCAGTTGGCAACCCGCGTCAATCTCGCCCAGCCAACTGCAACAAGCCCAAACGATGGCGCGCACCGTCACAGACAACCTTGGCGGTGCCGGTCTGTTTGGGGTGGAGTTTTTCTTATGCGGCGATGAGGTGGTGTTTTCCGAGCTCTCTCCAAGGCCACACGACACCGGTCTCGTCACTCTGATCAGCCAAAACCTAAGTGAATTCGACCTGCATCTTCGTGCCGTATTAGGGCTACCGATCCCCTCGATCACCACTGCCGATGCAGCGGCCAGCCGCGTCATCCTGGCCGAGAGCCAGGGACACCATGTTCAATTCAGTGGTGTTGAACAAGCCCTCATGGAGCCGGACACCAACATTCTGCTCTTTGGCAAGCGAGAGGCTCGACCAGGGCGTCGGATGGGGGTTGCTTTAGCCCGCGGCACCCAGATCAACGAAGCTCTAGCCAAGGCAGACCGCTGCGCAGCGGCAGTGAAGGTTCAGGTCAACGATTGATCATGCCGGGCTCGTCCGCCCAAAAACCGATAGTGCTGGATGCCCTCCAGCACACCAGGCAATTGGGAGCGACTCGCAAAGTACACACGCTGTTGCTGTCGAAAATCATCCAAACAAGGATCGTGATCGCCCAAAACAACGGTGGCGGGTCGACCGGAAACCAACTCGCCATCTCCCTGTTCACTGGCGACAACCAACATCTGTTCCAGTGGAAGCCCCCAACGCAAAGCGAGAAAACGGATCGCTTCGCTGCGGGATGCGCGCAGCGGCAGCACATCTAAAAACCAATGACAGCGCAACTGAGGACGGGCCGCCTGGTGTCGCTGGCGCAGACGTTGCCGGATCAAGGGAAGGATCTCTTCACCCGCATCGCGAATCGTGTAGCTCAACTTGAACGAACCTTGCTGCTCAGGTCTCTGCAATTCAATGTGAGCGGTGAGGTCAGCCAGTGCACTTTCCACACCTGCGCGGTCCCAATCCACTCCAATCTGAGCCGACCAAAACAAATCAGGTTCACTCTCCTGGCCGTAGTGAATCTCCGTGCCAGCCCCAGTGATCCAAACCTTGGGTTCCGGTAACAACAGCTCCCCAAAACGTTGTCTGGCGGCAGGCAAGGAACGGCCCGACAGGATCCCTAACGCACAACGGTCGAGCTGCTCACGCAAAACCTTGAGCGCATCACCATCGGGCTGTTCCAAATTGCTGTCGAGATCAAGCAACAGCAAGCGATCGCCCAAAGGCTGGAATCCTCCAGTGGAGGCGGTCTGAATGGAGGATTGAAGCGCGATTGGCTGGGTCACCGCCATCAGACGCTCCTGCATCAAGGCCAGGTAAGAACAAACGTGGGCATCCCAGCTGAAGTGGCGACTCACCGCCTCCACGCCGTTATCACTCCAACGGCTCCAGCGTTGAAGATCGGAACCTGCACACTCCAAAGCATCTTGAAGGGCCTCTCGATCCGTCACATCTGCGAGTAGGCCGTTGTCACAGCGGGCCAGGATGTCCCTTGGACCTCCGTCATCGGTCGCAACCATCGGCAATCCGCAAGCTGCTGCTTCCAACAAGGTGAGTCCAAACGGCTCTGTGAGGGCAGGATTCACAAAGAGGCCGCGGCGCTCAGCAGCCCAGCGATAGATGGCAGGAATCTGATCGCGACGATGCTGTTTGGGATAGGCAATACGGCCGTAGAGGTCGTAGCGATCAACAAGGTCAAACACCTGCTGAAACACATCGCGCTGCTGTTTCTCCATCTGCCGGGGGTCCTCCCGACAGCCGAGCACCAGCACCAAATTGTGTCGCTGCCGTAAAACAGCAGACCGACCGAACGCCTCAACCAGAGCGGGGATATTTTTACGACGAACAGCCCTAGAAATCGCAAGCAGCGGCGGAAGCTCAGGCTGACGCAAGAAAGGAGTGAGGAGCCCCTCAACCTCATGAACCTCTGAGGCCTCCGAGCCGGGGTGAAAACGGCGCGCGTCCACACCAGGAGGAACCACCTGAGCGCGTTCAGCGCGAAATCCGCCGTAACGGGAATACTGCTGATCACATTCCTGGCGTGTGCTGGTGATCACCAGATCGGCATGCGCCAGCGCTAACTCCTCCGCATCAATACGACGGCTAATCGAATAGGTCTGCTCGAGCTGTTGATGATCCCCACCTCCAGCTAACAGGCGACGCTGCTTCTCACGACCAAGAGAATGCCCTGTAAAGACCAAGGGAATGCCAAGACGACGACTGAGTAATGCCCCGACATAACCAGCATCGGCGTAATGCGCATGAATCCAATCAGGGCGATTTTCAGGCTTCTGAAGATGCACCACAAGCTGATCAGCCAAATCCTCGAGATAGGGCCAAAGCAATTCCTTGCGTAGATAGCGCTTAGGACCAAAGGCAAAACGCTGGATGCTGGCACCAGCAGCAATCGCTTCCACGGGCTGGGCGTAATCAGCTGAAACCCGCCGGTCCTGAATCAGCCGAGTCACCACATCAACGCGATCCACTTCGGCCCGAGCCGCAAGGCTGCGCACCAGTTCGAGCACATAGAGGGTTTGACCTCCGGTATCGGCGTCCCGTCCCAACTCCAAATCATGGGAGCGAAACAGTCCATGAAGATGGAGATGAAGAAGCCGAAAACCCACAATCAACCCTCAATGGAACAAGACATCAGGGGCATGTCTTGAGTAAGGATTAAGGCGTTCAAACAAGTTCAAAGCTGAAGACATCCTTAGAAATCAGCAGCTAAAAGCGTTTACTTCGGTTAAAAGCCAGGCTGAGGCTGGATCTTTGGCCATCAACGCAACAACGGGCAAACGTAAACTGATGATGAAATGCAACGCAAAGTAGTGGCAATCGATCAGCTTGTTCTGATGATTTGAAGACGACGTTTTAAGAAAAGATGTTTTTAGAGCTGTCCAGTGACATCCACCAAAGGGACAGTCGTATTCCCCCAACCTCCTCCACTAAAGGTGTGAGGCGAGGGGACAGCCAGCTGTTCATTGATCCAAGCCAAAATCATTGGCCCAAGAATCGGGGGTTCCTTCTGATCCGCAGGCGCCCACAGATTGAAATGGCTGCCACCTGCGGCGAGAACAATACGATGACCATTCGCTAGTGGATTCCCTCCCTTCAATGGCACCACTGCCTCAGGATCGGAGGGAACCACCCAATCGTTGGTTCCACTCACCAACAACACCTTTGCCTGCAAGGAAGGGCCACTCGTCTCATCAAAAAGAAGCCTCATTGGTGGACTGACCACGACGGCTGCCTTGACACGGAGGTCAGCCAGTGATCCCTGATCCGCTCCAGACAACCAGCTGCATTGCAACACCCAACTGAGATTTCGGTCTGGATCACGAGGATCCTGACAACGCGTTTTCAGTTTCCTGCTGGTGGTCTGCAAACCACTCAATTGCAACGCCGCTGTGGCACCCCAGGAGTGACCCACAACCGCTACGTCATCAACCGAGATCTGTTGTCCAGATAGCAAGTTGCCGGCTTCCACCCCATCGAGGAGAGCTGAAACATCCATCGGACGGAAACGCAGCTCCTCGGAACTAGGCGGTGCTGCAGCACCACTCAGGAGGTCTTTTTGCTGATCGGCATCACTACCGGGGTGACTCGGCAACAAAACGGCGTACCCATTGGCAGCCAACAACCGGCCCCAGCCTTCAAAACTGCCTGGCTCGTCCCACAATCCATGGGAAATCACCACAAGCTTTCCGTTGGATGTTTTCTCTGGCGTCAACACAGTGATGTCGAGTGGCTCAGGGCGATGGCTCACAGGGAAGCGAATCTGAGCGCGTGTCCAACCATCAGACCCCGATTCAGCCAGAGACGTTGGAGCAGGAGCCGTCGCTATTCCTTGCTTCACGAGGGCGCGAGCATCATCCTGATTTGTCTGCAAGCGTTTGGCGGAAAAGGCCAAAGCCTGAAAGTCGATCGATAAGGACTTGCCCGGAACGCGACGGAGCAAGCCGAGCACATTGGGCTCTCCATCGCGATAAGCGGCTTGAAGAGCATCTGACAGAACGCGTCCACTGGTATCCGCGGGCAAACCCTCCACCTTCACCAAATCGGACGCCGCCAATAAGGCTTGCTCCAGCAGTGGATGGCCGACAGATTGCTCCAAGACACTCGATGTCCTCTGGGGAAGAGGTGCAGTGAGCAACTGCGCAAGCAATCTGGACACGGAACCATCGCCAGCTTGATCTAATTCCTGCAAATCAGGATTGGCCTCAATCAACTCCGCTGTTGTGCGTGCCCCCTTCAAATTGAGCAAAACATTGACATCCAAAAGTGGCAGTTCAATCGTGAGTCGTTCAACGGCAGAAACCGATCCAGCCCATGAAATGCTCAATAAGGAAGCGAACGCAGCCGCGCGAACGCCTGAAACAAATCGATCAAAGAAAAGAATCACGCCGCCGCCTCGATTGATTCTGGTGGATGCTGCTCCAACACTTGTTTGAGGTAACGACCCGTATGGCTCGTTTCGTGTTGAGCCACGTCTTCAGGGGTACCAGTTACAACAATCTGACCCCCCTTATTACCACCCTCTGGGCCTAAATCAATAATCCAATCCGAACAGCGAATCACATCGAGATTGTGCTCAATACAAATAACAGAATTACCTTTGTCAACAAGTCTCTGGATCACATCCATTAATTTGTGAACGTCATAGAAACTAAGTCCGGTGGTTGGTTCGTCAATCAAATAGAGCGTTTTTCCGGTGGCCCGACGTGATAATTCTGTGGCAAGTTTCACCCGCTGAGCTTCTCCACCAGAAAGGGTTGGAGCTGGCTGACCAAGCTTCACGTATCCCAACCCAACATCAACCAGCGTGGTTAGGCGATCAGCGGCCTGAGGGATCGCGGAAAACACATCAGCGGCCTGCTCGACTGTCATTTCTAAAACATCAGCGATCGTGTGACCTTTGTAAGTGACCTGAAGAGTTTCACGATTAAAACGGGCTCCTTTGCAGACATCACATTGCACATAGACATCAGGCAAAAAGTTCATTTCAATCACATTCACGCCCTGGCCACGGCAGGCCTCACAACGGCCGCCCTTCACATTGAAACTGAACTGACCCACCTGATATCCGCGAGCCTTTGCCTCCACCGTTGCCGCAAAAATCTGACGAATCGGATCAAAAGCTCCTGTGTAGGTGGCGGGATTAGAGCGGGGAGTTCGCCCGATCGGCGACTGATCGATCACGATCACTTTGTCGATCGATTTAAGGCCCCTAAGTTCTCCTAATCCTTGCGGGAAAGGAATCTTTCGACCAAGGCCATGTTCAAGCGCTGGATGCAGAAGCTCATTCACCAAAGTGCTTTTTCCGCTGCCGCTCACGCCAGTAATCGAAACCAAACGTCCTAGCGGAAACTCAACATTCAAGCCTTCGAGGTTGTTACGGGAGCAGTCGAGAAGTTTCAAACTTCGAGTACCAATATTTCGCCTCTCAGCAGGAGTAGGAATACTCTTATGACCACTTAAATAAGCACCTGTCAAAGAATCCTTAGCCTTCAACAAGTCATCAATCGAACCCTCCGCCACGATGTGACCACCGTGGACTCCAGCTCCAGGGCCAATATCCACGAGATGGTCGGCAGCGCGGATCGTGTCCTCATCATGTTCAACCACCACCAAGGTGTTGCCTAAATCCCTCAAACGTTCAAGCGTGGCCAACAAGCGATCGTTGTCTCGCTGATGCAAGCCAATGCTTGGCTCATCGAGCACATAAAGCACTCCGGTTAAGCCAGCACCAATCTGAGTAGCAAGACGGATCCGCTGGGCTTCCCCACCTGACAGCGTCATTGCCGGTCGATCCAAACTCAAATAATCCAAACCCACGTCAAGCAAAAAACGCAGACGCATTCGGATCTCTTTCAGGACAAGATCTCCGATCTGTATCTGTCGAGAATTCAAGAGGGGATCAGAACCTTCAGAGCTGCCCACACCCATCAAGCTTTCAATCCGTTCGAGGGTCTGACCCACACTGACCGCCGTCAGATCCGTAATCCGATACGGCCCAATTTTCACTGCAAGCGCCTCAGGTCTCAAGCGCAATCCAGCGCAACTCTCACACGGAACTAGCTCTAGATATTTTTCAAGTTTCTGACGCTGTGCTTCTCCACTCGCATCACGAAGCTGGCGTTCAAGGATGGGCAAAATTCCTTCAAAAGGCCTCATATAGGTCTGAGACTTTCGATAACGGCTGTCCGCCTGAATTTGAATTGGTTCACGACTGCCATTCAGCAGAATATCTTTTTGCTCATCAGTAAGATCTTTCCATGGTGTTTTAATTTCAAACCCAAAAGCTTCGCCTACGGAGTAAAGGAGGGAGAAATAATACGAGTTATCTTTTTCTGCCCAAGGCACAACAGCGGAATACACAGGCTGGGTTGGATCTGGAACCACCCGATCAACAGTGAATTTTCTGATGTAACCAATTCCATGGCAAACCTCACAGGCTCCATAAGGACTGTTAAACGAAAAAAGTCGAGGTGAAAGCTCTTCCATCACCGCCCCATGAACAGGGCATGCATAGTTCTCGGAATAGAGCCTTTCTTTCTCCACACCTTCAGGCAATTCTTCTCCCTTTTTTGGTACCACTTCAACCAGAGCTAAGCCATCACCACGTTTCAATGCCGTACGCAAAGAATCATTCAGCCGTTCCTGAATTCCTTCTCGAGCGACCAGACGGTCTACAACAACTTCAATGGCGTGCTGATGATTTTTGTCTAGCTCAATGTTGTCTGCCAGCTCACGAACCTCACCATCAATGCGAATCCGAGCAAAACCTTCAGCAGCCAAACCACTGATCAATTTGCTGTGCGTTCCCTTTTTTCCACGCACCACAGGCGCTAAAAGTTGATAACGCGTCCCCTCAGGAAGCGTCAAAATCTGATCCACCATTTCATCAATGGTCTGGGGCCGAATGGAACGGCCACATTCGGGACAATGGGGCTCCCCGGCACGACCAAACAAAAGACGCAAATAGTCGTGAATCTCGGTCACCGTGCCAACGGTGGAGCGAGGGTTGTGGCTGGTTGATTTCTGATCAATCGAAATCGCCGGCGATAGCCCTTCAATGGCGTCCACATCTGGCTTATCCACCTGGCCAAGAAACTGGCGCGCATACGCAGACAGGCTCTCTACGTAGCGACGCTGGCCTTCCGCAAAGATCGTGTCGAACGCTAAGGAACTCTTTCCGCTGCCACTAACACCGGTGAAGACCACCATTTTGTTGCGCGGAATCGTGACATCCACGTTTTTGAGGTTGTGCTGCCGCGCACCACGAACCCGAATCACCTCCTCCGGGGACCCCCCACTCAAGTTCTCAGCTTTCGACGAAGCAGTCTTCAAAGAAGCAGCCTTCGACGAATTGGAATCATCCTTTGCGGTCGGAGCAGGGCGCCCCATACGGAGTGTGTTCAATAGCCGCTGATTCTAGGGAGACTGCTGCTGTTCAGGCTGCTCTCTGCTCCAACAAACTTGCCGCATAAGCCTGAGCATCATCAAAATCGCCTCCAGCCAATTCAGCTAATTCTTGGCGTCTGGCCTGAGTGTCCCGCAGATGGGACACTCGCGAGCGGGTTTCTCCATCCACCACCTCCTTGCTGACGCGGAAGTGATGATCTGCTGCTGCTGCTACTAACGGTTGATGGGTCACACAAAACACCTGGCGATGCTTGGCCATCGTCCGCAGCAAATTGGCCATCTCTCCACTGACGCGACCGCTCACACCACTGTCGATCTCGTCGAACAACAAGGTGCTGGAACCATCCACATCCGCCAAACAGGTTTTAAGGGCCAAAAGAAAACGCGACATCTCTCCTCCTGAGGCCACCTCGGCAAGGGGAGCAAGGGGTTGACCTGGATTTGCTGAAAACAAAAAGCAAATGGCATCGGCGCCTAAATCCATCGGCTCAACAGCAGAGAAATCCACCCGAAAGCGCACATTTTCAAGGCCCATCGGCCGCAAGTGAGTCATCAATCGCTCCTCCAAACACGCTGCGGAAGCGTGTCGCAAGACCGTGAGCGACTGGTTGCATGAATCCCGATGCTTGCGAGCCTCCTGTTCCTGGTGTCGCAACACATCCAAAGCAGCGTCGGCACCACCAGCTGCGTTTTGATCGCGAAGAGCATTGCGCCGCTCAATCAACACCTTCAGTTCAACGCCGTAACGCCGCTCCAAGCGTTTCAGCAAAGCGAGCCGTTCCTGCAGCACACCCAATCGCTCTGGATCGCTTTCTAAAGACGCCCCATAAGCTTCAAGACCCCGAATTAAATCGAGCAAACCAGCCTCCATATCCAGGCATCTCTCAGCAGAAACGCTCAAAGAAGAATCAAGGGTCTGCAATTGCTGCAGCTCATGGCAACAGGCCGTGAGGTGATCCAACGCCGATGGAGCCTGTTCAGCTCCGTCTTGAAGCCTGCCAATCAGCACAGCAAGACCTTCGAGCAAGCGCACGCCATGGACCAAACGGTCTTGCTCCTGTTCCAGCTGTTGAATCTCAGCGGGATCATCAAGAAAAGCGGCCTCGAGTTCCATCAACAACGCCTCTTGCTCCTCCTGCTGTTCCTCAAGACGACGTCGATCGGTCTCCAGTTTCAATACCTCGGCATGACAGTTTTGCCAAACCTGCCAAGACTCACTCACGGTTAACAAACACTGAGCAAGTGGTTCTCCGCCTAGTCGATCGATCCAACGACGTTGCTGACCCGCATACGCAAGCTGCTGGGTTTGACCTTGCACCGTGAGATCGATCAACAAAGGCCTGAGCTGAAGCAATTGCTGCCGGTTCACAACAGTGCCGTTCAGTCTTGAACGGCTGCTCAAGCGTTCGTCTTGACGGCGCCACTCGCGCGACAAAACCAAATCTCCGCCGTCATCTTCGAGTTGATGCTCTTCAAGCCAACGCCGCGCAGATTCGTCCGGAGTGAAAGTCGCTTCAATCACCGCACGATCACAACCCGTCCGCACCAACCGACCCGCAGATGTTCCCTGCATGCCACCCAGCAGGGCATCGAGTGCATCCAGTAACAGCGACTTGCCTGCGCCTGTCTCACCGGTCAACACAGAAAAACCGTGTTCGAACGCCAGCTCCAAGCGCTCAATCAGTGCGATGTTGTCCAGTCTCAGACCGGTCAGCACGGCGAACCCCGAGGTTCAACAAACCGTAGCGACGGCTTCGGTCGTTTAGAAGGGATCACCAACGCAGTGGCGGCTGTGGCACAACACGAGCTAGGAGATTTCATTGAGGCCGCAGGTCTGCTCGAGTACGACCCGGCTGCGATCACGCGGATTTACGCCGGCCATCCGCAGCGCCTGCTGCGCCGCCTCTGGCAAACCCTTGTGCCCATAGGGCTTTTATTGATCGGAATTGGTGTCGACAAACTCCTGGGACTGCTCAGCAATCAGGAACGAGCCAGAACAAGAGCTAAGGAATTTTCAAATTTGCTCGTTGATCTAGGTCCCGCATTCATCAAGGCTGGCCAGGCACTGTCCACGCGTCCAGACATCGTTCCTCCTGTGCTGCTCGAGGAACTGGCCCAACTCCAAGATCAACTTCCTGGCTTTGATAGCGATCTCGCCATGGCCTGCATCGAAGACGACCTCGGTGCACCAGTCGACAGCATCTATGCGGAACTCGACCGAGAACCGATCTCCGCAGCATCTCTTGGCCAAGTGCACCAGGGGTATCTCAAGAGCGGCCAAAAAGTAGCCGTCAAGGTGCAACGACCAGGTTTACGAGAACAAATCACACTTGACCTTTACATCGTTCGCAACATTGCTTCATGGCTTAATACCAATATAGGTCTTATTCGTAGCGATCTTGTTGCATTGATCGATGAATTAGGGAGTCGAGTCTTTGAAGAGATGGATTATCTCAATGAAGCAGCTAATGCAAATAAATTCCGTGAATTGCACAAAGAAAATCCACGTATTGCCGTTCCAGAAATTTTCAGTGATGCCACCAGTAGACGCGTCCTGACAATGGAATGGATTGATGGAGTCAAGCTCACCAATCTCGAAGCCGTTCGTGATTTAGGAATCGATCCAAACGACATGGTCGAGGTTGGTGTGAGCTGCAGCTTGCAACAACTCCTTGAGCATGGGTTTTTCCACGCTGATCCCCATCCCGGAAACCTTCTAGCGATGGCCGACGGTCGACTTTGCTATCTCGATTTCGGAATGATGAGTGAGGTCAGCCGCGAATCCCGAACCGGACTCATCCAGGCTGTGGTTCATCTTGTCAATCGTAATTTTGAAAAACTCTCCAAAGATTTCGTCACGCTCGGATTTTTAGCTGAAGACGTGAATTTGGAACCGATCGTGCCTGCTTTTGAATCCGTCTTCAGTCAAGCCATTGAGATGGGCGTAAACCGCATGGATTTCAAAAGTGTGACTGACGATATGTCGGGGGTCATGTATAAATTTCCCTTCCGAGTTCCTCCGTATTACGCGCTGATTCTTCGCTCGCTCGTCACCCTTGAAGGCATTGCACTAAGCGTGGATTCAGAGTTCAAAATTCTTGGTGCTGCTTACCCTTATTTCGCCAGGCGTTTGATGGAAGATCCTGATCCTCAATTGCGTCAAAGTTTGAAAGAGATGCTGTTCGAAGGTGATGCATTCCGTTGGACAAGACTCGAAGGTCTTGTTGAAAGTGCAGGGAGTCAAAGCCAACTAGATCTCGAATCGTTGCTTGATCAAGTGCTCGATTTTCTGTTTTCAGCCAACGGCGGCATGCTCCGCAATCAATTGGTTGAAGCCGTAGCTGACCGTATCGATGCCATTGGTTGGACAGCCCTGCAACGCATCGGACGCAGCTTGCCGCGGCCTTTTCAGCCACCGCTATTGCTCGATATTGCCCCTTCTCTCAACGAAGACAGCTACCTCGACCTTGAACCGATCCGTCAACTGATCACCGTTTTACAGCAATTGCCAGGTTTCAATCCTGACCTCGTTTTTAGTCGGCTTCCGCGCTTGATTCGTGAACGGGATGCAAGACAAATGGGGGTGGCGCTAGCCCAAGGATTGGCCGAACGCGGAGTTGTCCGCCTCGTTAAAGCAGCGGCGGGAAGTCCGAATTAGATTCCGGCAAATGATCAAGACCATGCCTCGCAGATCCAGCCGCCAAACCATCCTGGCGCTTGGTGCCGCAATCGGTCTCAGCGTTGCATCTGCGCTGCAACCAGCCCATGCAGCCAAGGATGTGGCCCTCGTAAGTGGTGCCTATAAGCGATCGATCTCTGTGAGTGACCTTGTCTATCTCGCAGACACTGGCAAAGCTAGGGGCATTCTTTCTGACGTTCTTCGCCTCGGAAAACAGGATCCAAAAGAGGTCGCAAAATTACTGAATCAGAAGCTTGATCTTCCTTTAGTTCTAACCAGTCGTTTGATGTCCACTCGCATTGGCGATGTCATCATCCGACGTGTGGCATCGATCATTTACCCCCTAAAAGTGTCCGATCCCTCGGTCAGTGTTCCTGCGATCCGAGCCGGTGTCATTAACGGCCTACAGAAAGAAGAGGGGGGCCTCACAGTGATGAATTTTCTGGATGCTTATCCAGCAGAGGTCATGGAAGTCAATATTCCCGCCTTGATGGCTTTGATCGAAAAAGCTGAATCCATTGCTGGGTTAGTGAAATTCTTCTCCGATTCCCCGCTCGACGGTTTGAAATAAAGCCCTCGTAAAACCCAGTCACTCGATCCAGACACATAGATTTCTGAAATTGCTGCTCTCTGCGGGTGTCCGTACTCAAGAACCTCCGCCGGCGTTTCACCGCCAAACCAGTCATGCAGGACTGGCCCGGACTGATTGAAGCCTATCGATCCTGGCTTCCCGTTTCTTCAGCCACTCCAGTGATCACCTTGCATGAGGGTGCAACGCCACTCATTCCGGTCCCATCTGTGGCGGAACGCATTGGCCGCGGAGTGAAGGTTTTCGTGAAGTACGACGGTCTTAATCCCACTGGATCCTTCAAAGACCGTGGAATGACCATGGCAATCAGCAAGGCCAAAGAAGCTGGTTGCGAAGCGGTGATTTGTGCCAGCACGGGCAACACCAGTGCTGCCGCTGCCGCCTATGCCCGTCGTGGCGGAATGAGGGCCTTCGTATTGATCCCAGACGGATACGTCGCACAAGGAAAACTGGCGCAGGCTCTTGTCTATGGAGCTGAAGTGTTGGCGATCCGGGGGAATTTCGACCGTGCTCTCGACATCGTTCGCGAAGCAGCCGAGAAATACCCGATCACCTTGGTGAATTCGGTGAATCCTTACCGACTGCAAGGACAAAAAACCGCTGCCTTTGAAATCGTCGATGCCCTTGGAGATGCTCCCGATTGGCTGTGCATCCCGATGGGCAATGCCGGAAATATCACGGCCTACTGGATGGGATTCCAGGAATATCAACAAGCCGGTCGCAGCCGGCGCTTGCCGCGAATGATGGGATTCCAGGCCAGTGGCTCGGCACCACTTGTGAATGAAACCACCGTGAGCGATCCAGAAACCATCGCGACAGCGATTCGGATCGGAAATCCAGTGAACCGAGAGAAGGCCATCGCAGCCCGTAAAGCCAGCAACGGAGCCTTCCTTGATGTCACCGATGAGGAAATCATCGATGCCTACAAACTTCTCGGTGGCCAAGAAGGAATCTTCTGTGAACCCGCCAGTGCAGCCTCTGTGGCGGGCTTAATCAAACGTGCGGCAGAGGTTCCAGACGGATCAACGGTGGTCTGTGTCTTAACAGGCAATGGCCTGAAAGATCCGGACTGCGCCATCAACAACAATGACGCCTCTTTCTACGCCGATCTTGATCCGGATCTGAGCACCGTAGCCAAGGTGATGGGCTTCTAAAGCGGTTCAGAGGAGGCCCAATGTCAGCAGGATCTGATCGGTTCAGAGCAGAAACTGCCTGCGGAATCCACCGATTCCTGCTGACAAAAACAGTGGAAAACTGAAGACAACTCGTCCTCCCAAGCAGTCACAACTTTTCCCCAGGCTGTGGGTGATGGGGAAAAAGAGCAATTCTCCCCATCGCTCTTTTTGCATTCCACAACGCACCAACTTCAAAAGTTGGAGAAACAGAAGGGTTTGATCTCGTTTCCCCTGTTTCCACAGGATCTACTACGGCTGTTTTAGTAGTTCTTTTAAAAGAATAAAAACAGCCCTAAAGCCGGGGAACACGAAAAAAACGTGAAACCATTGCGCTTCTCCCGAGCCTGTGAAATCGTGAGGAGAGATTTGTTCCCGCCGTTGACTCGGACCTCATGAAATTGGTCTGTTCCCAGGCAGAACTCAACGCAGCTCTGCAGTTGGTTAGTCGGGCTGTTGCCTCACGTCCAACCCATCCGGTGTTGGCCAATGTGTTGCTCACCGCTGATGCCGGCACTGATCGGCTCAGCCTCACAGGTTTTGATCTGAATTTAGGAATTCAGACGTCACTGCCTGCTTCTGTCGAAAGCAGTGGTGCGATGACTCTGCCCGCCCGCTTGCTTGGTGAAATCGTCTCCAAGCTGTCCAGCGATTCCCCTGTGTCGTTGTCCAGTGATGCGGGCGCTGACCAGGTCGAGCTCACAAGCTCCAGCGGCAGCTATCAGATGCGTGGAATGCCCGCTGACGATTTCCCCGAGCTCCCGCTCGTGGAGAACGGCACAGCCCTACGCGTGGATCCCGCATCCCTGCTGAAAGCCTTGCGTGCAACCTTGTTCGCAAGCAGTGGTGATGAAGCCAAACAGCTCCTCACAGGAGTGCATCTGCGCTTCAATCAGAAACGTTTGGAGGCCGCATCCACCGACGGGCACCGGCTAGCGATGTTGACAGTTGAGGATGCCTTGCAGGCCGAAATCAGTGCTGACGAGTCTGAGCCTGATGAATTGGCCGTGACGCTGCCAGCACGCTCTCTGCGGGAGGTAGAGCGATTAATGGCGAGCTGGAAAGGTGATGATCCGGTCAGCCTGTTTTGTGAGCGAGGTCAGGTCGTTGTACTCGCGGCCGATCAGATGGTGACCAGCCGCACCCTGGAAGGGACCTATCCCAATTACCGCCAGTTGATTCCTGACGGTTTTAGCCGCACGATTGATCTCGATCGTCGAGGCTTTATTTCTGCTTTGGAACGGATCGCTGTCTTGGCTGATCAACACAACAACGTCGTCCGGATCGCGACAGAACCAGCTACTGGATTGGTTCAGATCAGTGCTGATGCCCAAGACGTGGGTAGTGGTTCTGAGTCTTTACCTGCCGAGATCAAGGGCGATGCCGTACAAATTGCTTTCAACGTTCGCTACGTGCTGGATGGCCTCAAGGCCATGGATTGTGATCGCGTCAGGTTGTCTTGCAATGCCCCAACGACCCCAGCGATCCTCACCCCTGCCAATGATGATCCAGGCCTCACCTATCTGGTGATGCCTGTTCAGATCCGTTCCTGAAACCGTTCACGACGTCTTGACTGTTCCGGACCAGCTCCTCTTGAGCGATCTGTTGCACCACAGGGTGCGCTGTGATCAGGGCCTTGATCATGGGCCAGGCGTCATGGCTTGGATGCACCCGCCTGTGCATCGTCTGCTCGGCTGGGTGAGTCGTCCGTCTGCATTGCGTTCAAGCCGAGATGTTTGGCGTCTTGATCAATGTCGTGGATTCGATGATCAGCAGGTCTTTGTCAAGGGGGATCCCGCAGAAGCCGATCAGATCACCTTGGATCGGTTGCCAACCCTTATGGATGCCGACCTTCTCAACGCCGATGGAGAGCGGGTCGGCATCATTGCCGATTTAGCTTTTTTGCCAGCGAGCGGGCAAATCAGTCATTACCTCGTGGCAAGGAGTGATCCTCGCCTGCCTGGAAGCAGTCGCTGGCGCCTGTTGCCAGATCGAATCGTTGACCAACAGCCGGGCCTGGTGTCGACGGCTATCCATGAACTCGATGATTTACCTCTCGCTAGGGCCAGTGTTCGTCAGGATTTTCTTCAGCGCTCAAGGCAGTGGAGGGAACAGCTGCAGCAGTTCGGAGATCGTGCTGGTGAGCGCTTGGAGGGTTGGTTAGAAGAACCGCCTTGGGACGACCATCCTGCGGCCTCTGAGGTTGCCTCTCCCTATCCGCCAGCAGCATCTCCTGCGGAAGACCCACTAGAGGACTGGGATGATTCCGATTGGCCCGATCAACCCAGGGGTGAACGTGGCCGTTCCGTTCGAAAGGATCCGACGGATCGAAATGATTGGCCCGATCACGAGGAAGATCCTTGGGTCTGATCGTCGGCAACACTGGGTACAGATGAGTCATCGGTTGTGACCCAGTCCTCTCATGCGGTTGCGGCATTTGATCTTGGGGCAGCTCTGCGCCAGGAAGGGCTCACCAAAACGGATTACAGCGAAATTCAGCGTCGGCTTGGACGGGATCCCAACCGCGCTGAGTTGGGCATGTTTGGTGTGATGTGGTCGGAGCATTGCTGTTACCGCAATTCCAGACCCCTGTTGAGTGGTTTCCCAACAGAAGGCCCACGCATCCTTGTGGGCCCTGGAGAGAACGCTGGCGTGGTGGATCTGGGTGAAGGTCACCGTTTGGCGTTCAAAGTTGAAAGCCATAACCACCCCTCGGCTGTTGAGCCGTTTCAGGGAGCTGCCACGGGGGTTGGTGGCATCCTGCGTGACATTTTCACGATGGGCGCTCGGCCGATTGCGTTGCTGAATGCCCTGCGTTTTGGACCACTGGACGAACCAGCCACCCGTGGATTGGTGGAAGGGGTTGTTGCTGGTATTGCCCATTACGGCAATTGCGTTGGCGTGCCCACCGTGGGTGGAGAGGTGGCATTCGATCCTTCCTATCAAGGCAATCCCCTGGTGAATGCCATGGCCTTGGGCCTGATGGAAACGGATGACATCGTCCGTTCGGGAGCCGCAGGGGTCGGTAATCCGGTGGTGTATGTCGGGAGCACCACGGGCAGAGATGGCATGGGAGGTGCCAGTTTTGCGAGCGCTGAGCTCAGTGCGGATTCACTGGATGATCGCCCTGCGGTGCAGGTGGGAGATCCCTTTCTCGAGAAGGGATTGATTGAGGCTTGCCTGGAAGCCTTTCAAAGCGGTGATGTTGTCGCGGCCCAGGATATGGGTGCTGCGGGTCTGACCTGTAGTTGTTCGGAGATGGCCGCTAAGGGAGATGTGGGCGTCGAGTTGGACCTCGATCGAGTGCCCGCGCGCGAAAAAGGCATGACCGCCTACGAATTCCTGCTTTCGGAATCGCAAGAGCGCATGTTGTTTGTGGTGCGTTCTGGTCGGGAGGAGCAGCTGATGCAGCGTTTCCGGCGTTGGGGGCTGCAGGCAGCGGTTGTTGGTCGCGTTTTGGAGGAGCCTGTGGTGAGGGTGTTGCAACACGGGGCTGTGGCGGCAGAAGTTCCCGCCAGGGCTTTGGCAGAGGACACACCGATCAACAAGCACGAGCTGCTTTCTGAGCCCCCAGATGACATCCAGACGCACTGGTCCTGGTGTGAATCCGATCTTCCTAGTCCTGGCAGCGATCGCGATTGGAATGCGGATCTGCTGCGTTTGCTGGATGACCCCACGATTGCCAGCAAACGTTGGATTTATCGCCAATACGACCAGCAGGTGTTGGCTAATACGGTGATTCGAGCCGGTGGTGCTGATGCTGCAGTGGTTCGTCTGCGTCCTCAACAGGGAGATGCATCGCTGCAAACATCTCAGCGTGGCGTTGCGGCCACGTTGGATTGTCCCAATCGTTGGGTTGCGCTTGACCCAGAGCGGGGAGCGATCGCAGCGGTGGCTGAGGCTGCCCGCAATCTCAGCTGTGTTGGAGCCCAGCCGATCGCGGTGACCGACAACCTGAATTTCCCATCCCCGGAAACCCCTAAGGGGTATTGGCAGTTGGCGATGGCATGTCGCGGTCTATCCCATGCCTGTCGCACCTTGGGCACCCCTGTCACCGGTGGCAACGTCTCCCTCTACAACGAAACGAGGGCAGATGATGGCAGTCTTCAGCCCATTCACCCCACGCCTGTGGTGGGCATGGTGGGACTGGTGGAAGATCTCAACCGCTGCGGAGGTTTGGCATGGCGTCAACCTGGCGATCTTGTGGTGCTGCTTGGTGTTTCCACCGATGAGGAGGGGAATGAAAGTGTTGGCTTAGCGGGCAGTAGCTATCAGGGAGTTGTTCACGGGTTGCTCACTGGCCGTCCCCCGAGCGTGGATCTGGAATTGGAGGGTCAAGTTCAGGCTTTGGTCCGTCAGGCGTTTGCCCAGGGCGTGTTGGCTTCAGCCCATGACAGCAGTGATGGTGGTCTAGCAGTAGCGCTTGCAGAAAGTGCCCTGGCCTCTGGCCTTGGTGTTGATCTCAAGCTGCCCCATGGGTCTGCTCGCTTGGATCGTGTTTTGTTTGCTGAAGGCGGTGCACGCATCGTCGTTTCAGTTCGTGCAGAACAGCGCAGTGCTTGGCACGCTTTGGTGGCCTCCCAAGAGCATCAAAGCGTTCCTGTCACAGAGATTGGAACCGTTGCCGACCATGGTTGTTTCCGGTTAGCGGTGGGCAATCATCCAGTGCTTGATCTTGCTGTTGAGAGCCTGCGAGAGCAATACGAACAAGCCGTTCCCCGTCGCCTTGGAGCGGTTTGATGCAGAATCTTCAAACCCATCCGAAGTCGAGGCGGCCGGTGCATCAGCTCGAGATAGAGCGTCCCGATCGCATGGAAGAAGCCTGCGGTGTTTTCGCTGTTCAGGCCCTGGAACAGCCGGTGGCGAACCTGGTGTATTTCGGTCTTTATGCCCTGCAGCATCGGGGTCAGGAATCCGCTGGAATTGCTGTTTTCAACGAAGGAAAGGTCAGGCTCCACAAGGACATGGGCTTGGTGAGCCAGGTGTTTGATCAGGATGTGCTCGAGCGCATGCCTGGTGGTTTAGCCGTGGGCCATAACCGTTATTCCACCACCGGGAGTAGCAAGGTTTGTAATGCCCAGCCCGTGGTCTTGATGACCCGTCTCGGCCCCTTTGCGTTGGCGCATAACGGCAATCTTGTGAATGCAGCAGAGCTGCGAGCTCAGGTGGACGACGGTGAAGTGGAGTTCACCTCCACGACGGATTCAGAGTTGATCGCTTACGCGGTTCAGCAGGCTGTGGATGGGGGTTTGGATTGGACAGAGGGGATCAAAGCGGCCGCGGCCCAGTGCCAGGGGGCTTTCAGTTTGGTGATTGGAACCTCCGATGCCCTGTACGGCTTGCGTGATGGTTATGGCATTAGACCGCTGGTGTATGGCTACATCGGTGATCAGGATCTTGGGCACTGGGTACTGAGTAGTGAAACCTGTGGGCTCGACATCATTGGCTCTCCGTTCGTTGCTGATGTTGAACCTGGCGAATTAGTGGTGTTTCGTTGCGGGGATCCCACACCAGAGCGTCATCGCTGGATTGAACCCACCACCCGCATGTGCGTGTTTGAAATGATCTATTTCGCTCGCCCTGACAGTCGTTTCTTTGGAGAATCCTTATATAGCTATCGGCAGCGCATCGGCCAGATCCTGGCCCGTGAATCCGCGGTTGAGGCGGATCTTGTGATTGGTGTTCCTGATTCCGGAATTCCAGCTGCAATCGGTTATTCCCAGAGCAGTGGCATTCCCTATGCCGATGGACTGATCAAAAACCGCTATGTCGGCCGAACCTTCATCCAGCCGACTCAGGCGATGCGTGAGGCTGGGATTCGCGTGAAGCTCAATCCACTTCCGGATGTTTTAAACGGCAAAAGAGTTCTGGTGATTGATGACTCGATCGTTCGTGGAACCACCAGTAAAAAATTGGTTCAGGCTCTTCGTGATGCAGGTGCCATTGAGGTGCACATGCGTATTAGTTCACCACCGGTCACCCATCCTTGCTTCTACGGCATCGACACCGATACACAGGATCAATTGATTGCTGCTCGACTCACGCTGCAAGAGATTGAGGAGCATCTCAAGGTGGATTCCCTGGCTTATCTCAGCAAGGAAGGGATGGTGGAAGCTGCGCATGCGCAGTCAGAACATTTCTGTACAGCTTGCTTCGATGGGAACTACCCCGTTCCGATGGACGCCTCTATCAAGGCGAGCAAATTGATGCTTGAACCAGCCGGGGTGGCGGCAACGCATCTCTGATCAGCCGATTAAGGGCACCAATCGCAGGATGGACTCGTTGTCTTTGAGCATGAGCTGATCCTGATCATTCACTTTCAGTCGTCCGTGACGACCGGTTGATGTCACCACACCAATGAGTGAATCGGCGAGGCAAGCTGCTGCAATCCGGTCGCTTCCAGGGGTGGATTCGGACTTCATCTCCCAGCTGATTTCCCCGAGATCGCCCCGCTTACAGGATCGGATCGTGGTGAGGTCCAACCAGTGCAGACGGCCTGTTTGGCTCGCTAGCAGGATGGTTGTAGGTCGTTCAGCGTGCCCTGCGATTGCGGTGACCAGCTGTTCGCCAGGGAGCAGACGCATGGTGATCGGTCCTTGGGCCAACTTGCCCATCACAGGCAGATTGGTTTCCCCTGCTTGTAAACGCAGAATTCTGCCGATATCGCTGATGACGGCCACATCAGCTCCGTCTTGACAGATCAAGGCTGCTTTTAGGTTCACGCCTTCTTTCAGTTTTAAAACGGTGGCGGCGCGCCCTGACAATTCCTGGATGTCTTTGAGCGGAAGCCGTTTGAAGCGTCCATCACTGGTCAACAGGCCAAGGGATTTCGTCTCATTGGCGGCGAGATCCTCCGGATTGGGTAAAGGCAATAACGACACCACCTCATCGCCCTCAAGGGCTGTGGGTAGGAATCGCTCCAGGGTTCCTTGCTGCTGTCCCGCAAATTCCCAGCGCACAAGCGCGACACGACCGCTCACTGTCACAGCCAAGAGACGTGGCGGCGGCTGGATGGGAAGGCTGATCAGGGCTGGAGATGGTTCATCTCCCATGGGCACTGGATCGTTGAGATGGAGGCGTCCCAGCAGCTGAGGACTGACAATTTTCACCTGACCATCGTCTTGAATCAGCAGTCTTGAATCGCCAGGAAGGGCATCCAGGGCCTGGCGTCTCTGTAGTTCGGCATTGGGCCTTTGACTGGCGGCCCGCTCGGCAAGCAAGTGGTCGCCCCCTTCGACAAGCCTGGTGCGTCTTGGCGTTGCAAAGCGTTTTTTGAGTTGGCGCAGTTCCTGGATCAGGGCATCAAGCAATTGGTCGCGGTTTTCCAGCAGCAGGGTGAGTCGCTGTCTTTCTGTCCGAAGATCGTCTGCCTCCTTACGCAGGCTTTCCTGTTCCAGACCTGTGAGCCTGCGCAGTGGCATGGCCAGCACAGCATCTGCCTGCCGTTCGCTGAGGTCGAAATGCACCATCAAGCTGGCCCTTGCCTTGGCCGCATCTCTGGCCTCCTGGATCATGGCAATCACTTGTTGCAGTGATGCGAGGGCGGTGGTCAGGCCCTCCACGACTTCAAGCCGATCTTCCGTTTTGCGCAGCGCATGGTTGGTACGCCGAATGATCGTGAGCTCTCTGTAATCCAGGAAGGTTTGGAGGAGCTGCAACAGGGTGAGTTGCTGGGGTCTGCCATCGACCAGGGCCAGCAGGATTGCGCCGAAGTTGCTTTGGAGTGACGTGCGCCGTTGCAAGTCGGTCAGCACCGTTTCTGGATCGGCATCACGGCGGAGCTCCACCACCACGCGCATCCCTTCGCGGTCGCTTTCATCACGGATATCGGCAATGCCACCAATTTTTCCGTCGTTGACATATTCAGCCAGTTTTTCGATCCAGCCGGCCTTACTGAGTTGGTAAGGGAGCTCGGTCACGATCACAGCGTTACGCCGATGCTTTCCTTTGCCGGGATGCACTTCCTCAACATGGGCTACGCCACGCATGGGAATGCTGCCTCGGCCTCGTAAATACGTTTCGCGGACGCCGCTTCCAAGCAGCACTTCTCCACCCGTAGGGAAATCGGGACCAGGGATCAGCTTTAGGACGTCGTCTTCGCTTAGATCGGGGTTTTGAACCAGTGCAATCAGACCATCCACCACCTCGCCGAGGTTGTGGGGAGGGATGCTGGTGGCCATGCCAACAGCGATGCCCGAGCAGCCATTCAGAAGTAAAAACGGAAGCTGGGCGGGAAGAACGGTGGGCTCTTGTTGGGAGCCATCAAAGTTGGAGGCAAAATCGACGGTGTCGTCGCCGATTTCATCGAGTAATCCCTCGTGGGAGATCCGGGCTAGCCGCGTTTCGGTGTATCGCATGGCTGCTGGTGGATCGTCATCCACCGAGCCAAAGTTGCCGTGACCATCCAGTAACGGGTGACGGCTGGAAAAGGTTTGGACCAAACGCACCAGCGCGTCATAAACGGCTTGATCACCATGGGGGTGGTACTTACCAAGCACGTCCCCTACGACACGGGCACATTTCCGATAGGGACGATCTGGGGTGAGCCCCAGTTCGTGCATCGCAAATAAAATTCTGCGTTGGACAGGTTTCAGTCCATCACGCACATCCGGGAGCGCTCGGCCCACGATCACGCTCATCGCGTATTCGAGGTATGAGCGCTGCATCTCGTGGTGCAGGGCGATCGATTGAACGCGCTCCTCGGCCATCCTGCAGGGAAATAAGAGGGCAGTCGAGTGTCAGCCTACAGATCTTCTCCTGCTTGACCAGGTTTTTGGCTAATTAGCGCTTTTCGGATCTGCATTCGCCTCAGCACGTTCGACGGCGTTTTGAAGGCTGGGGTTGTTGAAAAGTTCAGCTGTAGCTCTGCGTAATTTCAGGCCCCATAGTTGCTTTTTTTGATGGCCAGGTAAAACGTAATTCGGAGATTCGGCGAGGGCTTGTTGAGCGAGCTTCAATGATTCCTGATCTCCAGGACTCACTTTGTTTAACGCCGCAGCTAGGGCCAACATTGGTTCTGGATTGGCATTGATCGCTAAGACGGAACGCCAGCGACGAATGGCCTCTTTGGTATTCCCCATTTCGAACAACACCAGGCTTTGATTATTTAGGGCTTCCCAGAAACTGGGCTTAATCGCCGTTGCTCGCTCAAAAGCCTTGAGGGCTTGCTTTTGATCGGATTGCATCACCCTGGCGTTGCCAAGGTCGAAATAGGCCGTTGCGTTTGTTGGATCGAGTTTGAGACCTCGATCCAACAACGGGATGGCGTCGTCTGGACGGTTGTCACGCAGAGCTAAGGATGCTTCTGCGAACCAAAGCCCTGCGTTGGTTGGGTTGAGTGATTTCGCACGGGCCAGGGATCCCGCTGCGTCATCGAGTTGTTCGCTCCGTAGTTGCGCTTCAGCCAGCACGGACCAGAGCCGTTCATCGTTGGGTTGTAGTCGTACAGCTAGAGCGGCTAAGCGGGCGGCTTCTTTGGGTTGTCCAAGCCTTAGCAATTGCGCTGCAGTCCGACCGATGCCGATTCCAGCTCCTTCTAATTCTTGTGTGCTGGGTGTGAAGACATAGGGAATGAAGGCTTTGGCGGGTTCAGCGCTGCACAGACCGATCGCGCTCATCAGGGCCGCTGACACCCAAGCTTTGTTGAACGATTGGCTTGAACGCCGATGGGATCCCATCACCGAATCTCAGATGAAGACACAGTAGGTGGATCTACTGACTTTGCTGAGGCGGCATTGCGGCGCCACATCCAAGGTTTGATGCGTCTGAGTGCGGATCCGCGCAATTTCTGATCCCAGGTCGTCGGATCCCATTGCTCAACCTGCGCAGCGCTTAGATCCAAAATCCAGGGACGGGGCTGGACCTCTGGATCTTCACTCGATGGGAGCTCCGTCTGATTGAACGGACAGACGTCCTGGCAGATATCACAGCCTGCGACCCATGGACCCATCCCAGCCTTAATTAGGTCTGGAAGCTGTTCATCCCGATTCTCAATGGTGTGATACGCGATGCATCGCCGTGAATCAACGACAAAGGGCTCCCGGATGGCGTCGGTGGGGCAGGCGTCCATGCACGCTCTGCAACGGCCGCAACGAGGCTGGGCCGGCTGATCAGCAACTAATTCTTCTGTGCTGAGCAGGTGGCCGATCACCATCCAAGACCCCCGTTGTGGATGAATCACGTTGCTGTGTTTGCCAATCCATCCCAAACCAGCCTCTTCCGCCCATGCCTTATCGAGTAAGGGTTCGGCATCCACGCAAACTCGCCAGCGCGATTCGGGCCTTTGTGTTTCAAGCCAGCGGCCAACGCGGCGCAGCCTTTGGTTGACAACGCGGTGGTAGTCACGGCCCCATGCGTAGCGAGCGATGGCAAGGCTGTTCGGTTGGCGCGAGTCGGAGACGTAGTAATTCAACCCAACGGCAAGCAAGCTTCGAGCTCCATCCAGAAGCGTTCTCGCATCGAGCCTTCGTGGAGCAGCCATCCAGCCCATCTCCGCTTGAAAACCAGCGTCAAGCCAGCGCTGTAATGCTGCTGTCCGCATCTGCAGCCTGGAACTTCCCGGTAGACAGGCGATACCTACAGGGTCGAATCCTTCCAGGCGGGCGCGTTCCTTGAGAGCCGCACTGAGTTGGGGTTGTCCAGCGGAGGACGTCACGGAAGTGGGCCGTAAAATTAAATGCCTTTAAGCATCGTGACGTGTCCGCATCCCCATCGGGTTCTCAATCCTTACGTCTGTCGTTTGTTCTGAGATGGTTGGGCATCACCCTTGTTGTGCTGCTGGCATTGCAAATGGCCGTGCTGCTGAGTGCAGCCGATTGGGCCGATGGAGTCTTTAAGCAACTGTTAATTGAGCGGTTAGTCAATCAAGCCCCTATGGGACTGATCGGGCTTTTGCTCATGCTTTTGGGTTCGCGCCTTGACCAACCGGAGACAGCAAGACCTCCAATTCGTTGGTTTGTTTGCGTGATTTCTGCGCTGTTGGCGATTTTGATGATCGTGGTTGTTCCTGTTTCGATCTCAGGCAATCAGAACCTCTCTGGTGAAACGGATCAAACGCTTGAGCAGCAAAAGGGTCAGTTGGAGATGGCTCGTCAGCAATCGGCTAACCCCGAGAACGTGAAAATGCTGGGTAACCAGCTCACTCAGGCAGGACAGTTGCCAGCTGATGCCAGTGATGAAGACAAGGTCAAAGCTGCTCAGGCTTTCATCGACAAGCAGCTGGCGCAGATGGAACAGCAGATCAAGCAGGGAGAGCGTCAGCGCAACCTGGCTGTAAATCAGCGTCGCTTCGGCGGGACTTTGAGTGCGGTGATTCTTGCTGTTGCTTTCGTGCTCTTGGCTCTGGCGGCCGTGATCTAATCGATCTGCTGGTTAGGTTGGTGAGATCACGTCAGCCTTAGGCCACAGGCGTTCCTTGGTGCAGTCCAATACAAGACCTGACCTGCCGCTTAGCGCCAGGCTTCAGCAAGACCTGAAAAACGATTTAATCGCTGGGTTGTTGGTGGTCATTCCGCTAGCAACCACTTTTTGGTTAGCAACCACGGTCAGTCGTTTTGTGCTGGC